>NZ_JBSFJL010000001.1:381836-464171 GCF_053598035.1 Streptomyces sp. NPDC001204
GCCCAACGGCACCCGGCCGACCTCCGCCGAAAACTGCCAGCAGACCCCGCCAAAAGCCCACGATCCCGGCCCACACCCACGACAACCAGCAACTCCCAGCCGGCCGCCACCAACAACCCCTCGTCCCCAACGGCACCCGGCCGACCTCCGCCGAAAACTGCCAGCAGACCCCGCCAAAAGCCCACGATCCCGGCCCACACCCACGACAACCAGCAACTCCCAGCCGCCGACTCCTAGCCACTCCCCGCCCGCACCCCCGCTCCCAGCCCGTGCCCGCGACGACCAGCCAGCCGCCGCCCGGAGTTCCCCGATCCCAGCCGGCCGCCAGGGGCCCCCGGCCCGACCGGCACCCGCGACGATCTCCGGCTCCGAGCCGACCGCCGCCGGAAACCCCGATCCCAGCCCGCGCCAACGACGACCGCCGCCGCGAGCCGCTCGCCGGCGGCGCTCGGCCGCACGGTCGACGACACAGCCCGCCGAACACCCGGCGCCCAAGCCCGCAGGGGATGGCGGGCGGCCTCGGCGAGGGCGGACCGGGTTCGCGCGGGCTCGCGGACCGCGCGGGCCATCAGGTCCCGCCCTTGAGCAGCCGCCCGCGCAGATCGTCGTGGGCGGCGAGGTCGAGGCAGGTCCAGGCCATGGCGAGGGCGCCGTCGAGGACCGCCCGGTCGGCGGCCGGGCCGGCGCAGTGCGCGGCGAACTCCTTCTGGTGGTTGACCGCCGGAAGCGAGTCGATGCCCAGGTACGGATGGATGGCCGGCACCCGGTGCGAGACGTTACCCATGTCCGTGGACGCCCGGTTCATCCGGGACGCCGCGCTCGGCTCGGGGAACTCACGGCCCAGCGCGGTGGCGTTGCCGACGTAGAGCGCGAGCAGGTCCTCGTCGGTGACGAAGTCGGCGTACGGCGGGCTCTCAGGCTCGACCTCCAGCCGGCAGTCCGTCGCGAGGGCACCGGCCTCGAAGCACCGGTTCACCCGGGTCTCGAGTTCCGCGAGGTCGGCCAGGCTCTCCGCGCGGACGTACCAGCGGCCCTCGGTCAGCTCGGGAATCGCGTTCGGGGCCTCCCCGCCGCGGGTGACGATGCCGTGCACCCGTGTTCCCGGACCGAGATGCTGGCGCAGCAGCCCGATCGCCGTCTGGGCGACGGTGAACGCGTCCGCGGCGTTGCGCCCGTACTCGGGGTAGGCCGCCGCGTGGGAGGCCCGCCCGTGGTAGCGGATCCTGTTGTGCGCCACGGCGAACGGCTGCGCCCTGGCGACGTCGAGCGGGCCGGGGTGGATCATCATGGCCGCGTGCACGCCGTCGAACCCGCCCCGGTCGAGCATCAGGATCTTCCCGCCGCCGCCCTCCTCGGCCGGGGTACCGAGCACGGTGACGGTGAGCCCGGCGTCGTCAGCGAGATCGGCCAGCACCCCGGCGGCACCCACCGCCGCGGCGGCGATGACGTTGTGCCCGCAGGCATGTCCGAGGCCGGGCAGCGCGTCGTACTCGGCGCAGATCGCGACGTTGAGCGGGCCGCCGCCGATCCGGGCCCGGAACGCGGTCGGCAGTCCGCAGAACTCCGGCTCGACGGAGTAGCCGAGGCGGTTCAGCTCCTCGGTGACCCATCGCGCCGCACGGTGCTCCTCCCAGGCGACCTCGGGATGGGCGTGCAGGCGGTGGGACAGGCGCAGAACCCGGTCCGACAGACCGGGCAGCCGCGCTGCCGCCCGGTCCTTGAGAGTGCTCACAGGTCACCCGGCACGCCGTAGCTCGGTGCCCCGGCGGGGTCCAGCGCACGCGACAGGTAGTCCCGCTTCTCCTTCGCCCACCGTCGCCACAGCTGCTCCAGCTCGCCCATCGGGTCGTCGTCCGCCCAGTCCACCCGCAGGTCGGTGACCGGCCAGCTCACCTCGTGCACGACGACAAGGCCCGCCGAGTGCTCCGGCCCCTCCTCCCCTCCGGCGTCCCGGCCGGCGAGCAGGCCGGCCAGCAGCCGCTCCTCGAACTCGGCGCCCGCGGCCCGCTCGTAGGCGGCCAGCATGGCGTCCACCACGCCGGGGTCCGAGAGCAGGTTGCCGGCCGCGACCACACCGCTGCCCTCGACGGCCCGGTGTGTGCCCAGCGTGCCCTCGCCGGAGAAGGCGGCGGTCCGCCCCTTCGCGTCCACCACCGCCAACTGCCGGTAGCCGCTGTGCTCGTCCGAGGCGACGGCGGCCGCGACCGCGTGCTTCGGGTCCACGCCCTCCGCCAGCAGCCGCAGCAGACGTGGCCCGAGCGCCGGGTTGGTGACGTTCTGCGACGCGCCGGCTCCGACGCCGGCGCGTACGTGAGCGCACCGCGCGGCGACCGCGGGGCTCGAAGAGGTGACGACGACGCCGAACGCGCCGGTGGTCTCGTCACGGGCGACCAGGGAAAACGTCATGGATGATCCTCACTGTGCGGACGCGCGGCGCGGTCAGCGCGACGCGTCGACCTTGTCGGACAGCTCGGCCGCCGCCTTGACCAGGTCCAGCGGGCCGTTGAAGTCGAAGTTGCGGTACACCGCGCCGAGTTGGGCGAACGGCGGGGACTGGGCGAACAGCTGGAACGTCAACCGGTGCCCGGCGTAGTCGCTGTTGAGCAGGTCACGGGCGAAGGCCAGCAGCCGGCGCCGGTCCTCGGCCACCCAGTTCTCGTTGACCGTGTAGTACTTCTCCAGCCACGGGGCGACTTCGGGGTCCGCGAACGTCGCCGCGTCCGGGGTGATGCAGATCTGGCCGCCGCACAGCTCGCGGGCGGTGTGCATCATGACCGGGAGCTGGGACAGCGCGACCACACGGCCGGTGTAGAGCAGCGACTGGTTCGGCATCAGCAGGCCGCCCGGGCTCGGCTCGGCCATCGCGATGGCGGCCGTCAGGTGCGCGTTGACACTCTCCCGGTAGCAGGCCAGCTGGGCCAGCTTCTCCTGCACGGCGGGCTGCTTCTCGAGACCGGTCTGCTTCACGTTCCACAGGGCGGCGCCGATCATCAGGTCCGCCAGGTGCAGGGTGCGCTGCACGAACGGGAAGGCGCTGTAGCGGTGCAGCGTGGCGCGGATGAAGGAGGCGGCGCGGGTGTGCTGGTAGAACAGCACGTCCTCCCAGGGGATCTCGACGTCGTCGAAGATCACCAGCGACTCGACCTCGTCGACCCGGTTCGCCAGCGGGTAGTCGCTCGCCGGGGCGCGGCCCGCGAAACCGTTGCGGCAGACGAACTTCAGCCCCGGCGCGCCCATGTCCAGCATGAACCCGACCGCGTAGTCGGACATCGCGTCGTTGCCCCAGTTGGCGATCGTCGGCTTGGTGAAGGCCTGGTTGGCGTAGGCCGCGGCGGTCTCGTACTTGGCGCCGCGGACCACGATCCCGTTGTCGGTCTCCCGCACGACGTGCAGCAGCATGTCCGGGTCCTGGTCCTTGGGCGCCTTGGACCGGTCGCCCTTGGGATCGGTGTTGGCCGAGACGTGGAACGGGTCCGCGGTGACGGCCCGGGCTATGTGCCGCCGGATGTTCTCGGAGAAGCGCGGGTCGACCTCGTTGAGCACGTCCTGGCCGTCGTAGAGGGACCACATCTCGCCGATGGTCTCGTCGCCGACGCGGGTGGCGACCCCGCCCGCGGCCCGCTGCACCAGTTCGACCGCGGCCCGCTTGTCGTGCCAGTCCTGCCGGGTCCGGGGCAGCTTGTTCGCGACCGCGTTGAGCTCGCCGCTGTCGGCGTCCTGGTAGGTCATCCGGGCCTGGGTCGCCTCTTCGTGCGCCAGATCGTAGATCCGGGCCCGGACGTCGACGATCGGCTTGAACATCGGGTGCCGGGTGACGTCGTCGACCTTCTCCCCGTCCACCCAGACCTGCCGGCCGTCCCTGATGGACTCGCGGTACTCGTCACCTGTACGGATCATCGTGTCGTCCTTCGCTGCTGGTGGTGGACCGGACCGGAGCCGGGGAAGTCCGGGAACGTCGACGGCGGGAAGGTCTCGGGCTGCGCGTACCGCCGGCCGCTGTAGACGAGCGGGGTGCCGCCGGAGACGGTGACGTCGCGGATCACACCGACGTAGACGTGGTGGGTGCCGACGGTGAGTACGGTGTGCAGCTCGCAGTCGAAGGACGCGACGGCGTCCGCGAGCCGCGGCGCGCCCGACACCGTCCGCTCCCACTCGCCGCAGGTGAAGTCCCACTTCTCCTTGCCCGGCCAGGGGCGGCCGGCGAACGTGTCCGCGACGTGGTCATGCTGCCGGCCCAGGACGCTGACCGCGAACGATCCGTGGGCCTGGATCGCCTCGTTCATCGGGCTTCGCTGGTTGACGCACACCAGGAGACTCGGGGGGTCCTCGGACACCGAACACATCGCGCTCACCGTCTGCGCGAACCGGCCCGACGGGCCGTCCGTGGCGACCACGGTGACACCGGTGGCCGCGGCGCCCATGGCGGCCCGGAACCGGGCCGCCGGGACCGACGTGATCGTGGCCGTCTGCACATCTGTCTCGGGGCTTGGCACGACTTCGCCTCCTTCGGGGAAAGTGCCGTGCTGACTTGCCGAGAAGTATGTGAGCGGGCTCTGCCATAGGACCAACAGAACTTTTTGTGGATAGCCTTCGATTTCACTTATACGTTTCGGGCGGCAGAGAGGACCCCGTGGCCATGCACGAGATCAGTTTCCGACAGCTCGAGTACTTCGTCGCCGCCGCCGAGGCGGGCAGCGTCACCGCCGCCGCCGCGAAGGTGCACCTGACCCAGTCGGCGGTCTCCACCTCGCTGGCCGAGCTGGAGGAGAACCTCGGCGTGCAGCTGTTCCTCCGGCACGCCCGCGGACTGAAGCTGACCGCCCCTGGGCGGCAGGCCCTGGCGGACGCGCGGCGGCTGCTGTCCGGCGTGGACGAACTGCGCGACTCGGCGCGCTCGGTGACCTCGTCGCTGTCGGGCAGCCTGGTCGTGGGCTGCTACAGCACGCTGGCGGCGGTGCTGCTGCCACGCGTCATCGCCGACTTCGTCGCGAAGTACCCGGACGTGGACCTGAGCTTCATCGAGGGCTCCGACCAGTACCTCGTGGGCCAACTGCGCGGTGTCAGCTGCGACATCGCCCTGATGTACGAGGCGGACGAGTTCAAGCTGGCGAAGGACCTGCGGATGACGGCGCTGTACGCCGCCGAGCCCTACGTCCTGCTGCCGGCCCGCCACCCCCTGGCGGCCCGGGACGAGGTCGGCGTGGCGGACCTGGCCACCGAACCGATGATCCTGTTCGACCTCCCGCCGGGCGCCACCTACTTCCTGTCCCTGTTCAGGGACGAGGACCTGACGCCGGACGTGCGCTACCGGGCGACCAACTTCGAGATGGTTCGCTCGCTGGTCGCCCACGGCCTCGGCTACTCGGTGCTGACCCAGCGCCCGGGCATCCCGATCAGCTACGACGGCCTGGAGATCGTCACCAGGCCGCTGGCCCCGCGGCCGCCCGGACTGAACGTCGGCATCGTGCGCCTCGCCGATCTCGCGCCCAGCCGCCGCGCCGTCGCGTTCGCCGAGCAATGCGCCAAGACGCTGGGCGGAACCATCGATTCCTTCGATGGTTGATTTCAAATAATTCTGTTTGTTCTAACTCCGCGTTTGCTGGCTGAATGACCTGCACTCCAGCTCAACCACTCAGCCGGACGGAGACGCAAGTCCATGTCGAACCGCGACCTCGAACTTCTCCTGCAGACGCTGGCCATCGATTCCACCTGGGGCCGGGAGCGGGAACTCGCAGAGTTCATCGCCGACCAGCTCCGGCAGTGGGGGGCGGACGAGGTGCGCCTCGTGGAGTCGATGCCGGGCCGGCCCAGCGTCGGGGCCCGGATCAAGGGAACGGGTGGCGGCAGGTCGCTGATCCTCAACGGCCACCTGGACACCTACGAGGTCTCCGGGGACTGGGACACCGACCCGTTCGCCCCCTACGTCGCCGACGGCAGGATCCACGGTTCCGGAATCGCCGACATGAAGGCCGCCACCACGGCTTCGCTCGCGGTGATGCGCCGGGTCCTGGAATCGGGCACCCGCCCCCGCGGCGACCTCGTCTTCCAGGGCGTGTCGTGCCACTTCGAAGGCGGGGTCGGCACACGTTCCCTGATCGACGCCGGCTTCACCGCCGACGCGGCCGTCTGCGGCGAACCGACGGACAACACCATCGGCGCGGTGCACCGCGGCGCGGCCTATCTGGAGATCACGACCTACGGCAAGCAGGCCCACACCGCGGGCAAGCACCTGGGACTCAACGCGATCGAGACGATGGAGCCGATCCTGGCCGCCCTGCGCGAGCTGGAGGGCACCCTGCCCTACGAGCCCCACCCGGAGCTTCCCGGCGGTCCGATCCTCAACATCGGCACCATCCAGGGCGGCACCAAGCACAACCAGGTCCCCGACCGCTGCACGATCTCGCTGGACCTGCGGCTGCTGCCGTCCCAGGACCCCTACGCGGTCCGGCAGCAGGTCATCGCCATGATCGACAAGCTGAGCGCCGACGACCCCCGGATCCGGGCGACGGTCGAGTTCAGCCCCCACTGGCTCAGCGGCCCGCGCCTGCCGTACGAGATCGACACCGGGGCGCCCATCGCCCGCACCGTGGCCGACGCGGTGCGCGCCACCGGCGGGGACCCGGTGTTCCGCGGCATCCAGTTCTGGACCGACATGGTCCCCCTCAAGCAGGCCGGTATCGACTCGGTCAACATCGGCCCGGGCACGCCCCCTTACAACTGGGCGAACGAATGGGTCGAGACGAGCAAGTACCTCGAGATCGTCGAGATCTACGCGGCCGCCGCCCACGCGTGGTGCTCCTGACCCGTGGTGCGCGCGACACGGGGTGCCCCCGACCGGGGCACCCCCCAGGACGGCTCCGGCTTACCCCTCCCCCTCGTCGTATCCGAAGAAGAACGAGGTCCACCGTGGCAACGACCAGTGACCGACCCGTTTCGACCGTTCCCCACGAAGAGGCCCCCGCCCCCGGCGGTGGACTCAAGAGATCCCTGAAGAACCGGCACCTGACGATGATCGCGCTCGGCGGCATCATCGGCGCCGGGCTCTTCGTCGGCTCCGGTGCGGTGATCAACCAGACCGGTCCCGCGGCAGTGCTGAGCTACGCCGTCAGCGGCGTACTGATGATCTTCGTCATGCGGGCCATCGGCGAGATGGCCGTACTGCGGCCGTCCGCGGGCTCGGTGGCCAACTTCGCCCGGCACGGGCTCGGCAACTGGGCCGGGTTCACCATCGGCTGGCTCTACTGGTACTTCTGGGTCGTCGTGGCGGCCATCGAGGCCGTCGCCGGGGCCGGCATCCTGGGCGGCTATCTGCCCTCGGTGCCCACCTGGGCCCTGTGTCTCGGCCTGATGCTGGTGATGACCGCCATCAACCTGCTGTCGGTGAAGGCCTACGGCGAGTCGGAGTTCTGGCTCGCCTCCGTGAAGATCGCCGCGATCATCTTCTTCGCCTGTGTCGCGGTGGTCTTCCTGTTCGGCGGCACCGGCAGGCCCAGTCCGGGCCTGAGCCACCTGTCCGGCTCGGGCGGATTCTTCCCGCTGGGTGTCACCGCCGCGGTGATCGGCAGCGTGACGGTGCTGTTCTCCATGGGCGGCGCGGAGATCGCCACGATCGCGGCCGCCGAGTCCGAGAAGCCCGCCGAGTACGCCGCCAAGGCGACGAAGCAGGTGATGTACCGGGTCTTCACCTTCTATGTGCTGTCGGTGCTGCTGATCGTGTGCATCGTGCCGTGGAACTTCTCGTTCTCCGGCAAGATCATCAAGAGCCCGTTCGCGGTCGCCCTGGACACCGCGGGCGTTCCCTACACCTCGGTCATGATGCAGGTGGTCGTGCTGACCGCGGTGCTCAGCTCGCTCAACTCCTGCTTGTACATCACCTCGCGCATGCTGCTCACCCTGGCCGGGCAGGGGGAGGCACCGAAGTTCCTCGCCAAGGTCAACTCCCGCGGCGTGCCGGTCCGGGCGATCCTCGCCGGGACGTCGATGGGCTACCTCGCCGTGGTCGCCAACTACTTCTTCCCCGAACAGATCTTCATCTTCCTCATCAACTCCTCCGGCGCCATCCAGCTCATCTACTACATCGTGCTGGTGGCGGCGCAGATCCGGCAGCGCGGCCGGATCGAGCGCGAGGGCGGCGAGCCGATCAGGCTGAAGATGTGGCTCTTCCCGTACCTGTCCTACGTGACCATCGCGTGGATGGCCGGAGTGCTCGCCGTCATGGTCGTCATGCCGGAGACACGGCCGCAGGTGGGATTGAGCTTCCTCAGCCTGGCCGTGGTGCTGGCCGCCTACGGGTACCGGGTCCGTGCCCAGCGGCGGGCGGCGCAGGTCGCCTGAGGCGGGGGCAGCCCGCGTCCCACCTCGTCCGCCCGGCACTTCCCGGCCGGCTGGACGAGGTGGGACGCGGGCTGCCGCCCCATACAGGTCGCCCTCCTTGTGGGTTCCGCACACATGCCCTCCCTCCGTGTGCCGCGCCTAAGGTGGGCCGCCGCGGTGGGACGGAGCCGCGGAAGCGCGGACGAGAGGGCGGGGACATGCGGTACAGACGAAGCCGTACGGGCCGGTGGCGGATGCTGCTCGCCCTGCTGATGGCGGTGGTGGCCGGACCGGTGGCCGGCGCCGGCACCGCGTCCGCCGCCGAACCGCCGCCGTCCTACCTCAGCCTCGAGGCGAGCTACGGCGCCGGCACCGTCACCAACGGCTGGGAGCGCGTGGAGCGCTACCTCGACACCACCCCCGGGTTCCGCACCGAGGGCTACCCGTCGGACGGCCGCGGCGACCAGGACGGAAAGCGCGTCACGTACTTCGGCGGAGTCGCCCGCCCGAGCTCCGGCCGCTTCCTGCTCTACTCGGCCCCCGGCTGGGACACCGGCAGCCGCACCACACCGGTCCTGCTCGTGCACGGCGCCAACGACACCGCGGACCGCGCCTGGGCCAACCCGGGCGAGGCGGGCGGCTACGGCTGCGGCGCCCTGTCCTGCCCGTCCACCGGTCTGATGCAGTACCTATCCGCGCGCGGCCACCGCGTCTTCGCCGTCGGCTTCGCGCACAAGCAGGGCGACAACCTGATGCAGGCGCAGATCGTCGGCGACGCCATCGCCGTCATCAAGGCGAAGCTCGGCGTCGCCAAGGTCGACCTCGTCGGCTGGAGCAAGGGCGAGATGTCGACCCGCGCGTACGTGTCGTCGCTGAAGCCGAGCTGGGGGCGGGCGTACGCCGGCGACGTGCGCAGGCTGATCACCGTCGGCGGTCCGAACGGCGGCTACGACTACCCGTACGCGCACGGCTGGGCGCACGACTTCTCCATCTGGCCCGAGTGCGGCGGCAAGGTCAACGCGCCCTCCCCGCACTCGCGGATGACCTGCTACGGCCTGTACACCGCACACCCCGAGTTCTCGATGACGCCTTCCGGCGGCTACGACAACTACCCCGGCCAGCGGCAGATGCTGGCCCGCTGGGACGGGAGGTACGGAGTCGACGGCGCCGCGCAGGACTGGTACACGACGTACTACGGCGGCCAGGGCTTCTACACCGCGGGCAGCGGCATCCAGGCCGCCATCGACGCCGGTTCGCTGATCAAGCCGCTGCACGACGCCGGCGTACCCGCCTCCGTCACCACCTACCTGCTGGCCGGTGGATCCCCCAGCGTCGTCGGCATCTTCAACGAGAACCGCGGGCCGAGCGACGGTGTCGTCTTCATCGCCAGCGCGCTCGACACCACCGGCATCCCCACGGTCGGCGGCACCGCCACCGTGGCCGGTGCCAACCACCTGGAGCTGGGCTGGAACAGCTCGGCCGCCGCCCAGATCGCCACTTGGCTCTCGTAACGGACCAAAGGACCAGATGACGATGACCAGCAGCATCCGTACCCGCCGGGTAGCCACCGACCGTCTCACCGTGCAGATCGCCGAACTCCGGGACGAGGGCGAACCGGTCGTCTTCGTCCACGGCAACGTCTCCTCCTCCGCCTTCTGGCACGCCACCCTGCCCCTGCTGCCGGACCGCTACCGCCCCATCGCGCTGGACCTGCGCGGCTTCGGCGGCACCGATCCGCTGCCCATCGACGCCACGCGCGGCCTGCGCGACCACGCCGACGACCTCGCCGCGCTGCTGACGGCGCTCGGGATCGACCGGGCACACCTGGTGGGCTGGTCCATGGGCGGCGGCGTGATCATGCAGTACCTGAGCGACCGTCCGGCCGCGGTGCGCTCCCTGACCCTGGTCAACCCGGTCTCCCCGTACGGCTTCGGCGGCACGCACGGCGTGGACGGGACCCTCAACTCCGAGGACGGGGCGGGCTCGGGCGGCGGCACGGCCAACCCGGAGTTCGTCTCGCTGCTGGCCAAGGGCGAGCGCGGCGAGGACTCCCCCGTCGCACCCCGCTCCGTCCTCGCGAACTGCTACGTCAAGCCGCCGTGGCGTCCCGAGGGTGAGCACGAGGAGGCGTACGTCGACTCCATGCTCACCACGCGCACCGGCGACGACCACTATCCGGGCGACAGCGTGACGTCCACGGCCTGGCCGGGCGTGGCCCCCGGCACCCGGGGTGTGCTCAACTGCCTCTCCCCTGTCCATTTCCGCCTCGACGAGCTGCACCTGATCGATCCCAAGCCGCCGGTGCTGTGGATCCGCGGCGAGGACGACGTGATCGTCTCGGACACCTCGTTGTTCGACCTGGCGCACCTGGGCTCGATCGGCGCGGTGCCCGGCTGGGACGGGACCCCCGCGCAGCCGATGGTGGCGCAGACGCGTCACGTCCTGGACCGCTACGCGGCGCGGGGCGGCACGGTCCGGGAGGTCGCCGTCCCGGACGCCGGGCACGCGGTGCATCTGGAACGTCCGGAGGAGTTCGGCGCGGCCCTGCTGGGGATCCTCACGGCATGACACCACGCACCACGGTACGCACGACCGAACAGGGCGACGTCCGCGGCGGTGTTTCCGCTTCCGCGGACGGCGGCATGGCGTCCTTCCTGGGCATCCCGTACGCCGCCCCGCCGTTCGGCCCCCGCCGCTTCCTGGCGCCGGGCCCGCCCGAGCCGTGGACAGGAGTGCGCGACGCCACGGCCTACGGCCCGACCGTGCCCCACGCGCCCTACGCGCCGCCCTTCGACACCCTCATCCCGGAGGACGTCATCCCCGGCGAGGACTGCCTGAACCTCAACATCTGGACACCCGCCCCGGAGCCGGGGGCCGGCCTGCCGGTGATGGTGTGGCTGCACGGCGGGGCGTTCTCCAACGGCTCGGGCTCCGCGTCGGCGTACGACGGCAGCGCCTTCGCCCGCGGCGGGGTCGTCTGCGTCACCCTCAACTACCGTCTGGGCTCGGACGGTTTCCTCCACCTGCCGGGCGTCCCGGACAACCGCGGGCTGCTGGACCAGGTGGCCGCACTGCGCTGGATCCGCGCCAACATCGCCTCCTTCGGCGGCGACCCCGACCGGGTGACGGTCTTCGGCGAGTCGGCGGGCGCGATGAGCATCGGCGTCCTGCTGGCCACCGGTCCGGCACGCGGACTGTTCCGCCGGGCGATCCTCCAGAGCGGCGCCTGCCACCACTACCTGCGCCCGTCCTCGGCGGCTCTGATCGCATCCCGCCTGGCCGCGAAGCTCGGCATCGACCCGACCGTGGAGTCCTTCGCCGAGGTCCCCCTGACCGACCTCCTCCCCGCCCAGGCCGAACTCCGCGCGGAGGTGAGCGCCCGCCCGGACCCGGCGCTGTGGGGCGAGGCGGTCCTCAATCTGATGCCGTTCGAACCGGTCACGGCCGGCCTGTCCCTCCCGGGCCCCGACTGCGGCGTCGACCTCCTGATCGGCAGCAACCGCGAGGAGTACCGCCTGTTCCTGGCCCCCACGGGACTCCTGGACGCGATCCCCGACTCCGGACTCCGCGCCACAACGACGGCATACGGCCTGGACCCGGACGAAGCCCTCCCCGTCTACCGGGCGACCCGCCCCGCCGCCACCCCGGGGGAGCTCTTCTCCGCGGTGGCGACGGACTGGTTCTATCGCATCCCCGCCATCCGCCTGGCCGAGTCCGTCCCGGGCTCCCACGTCTACGAATTCGCCTGGCGCTCCCCCCAATTCGAAGGCCGCCTGGGCGCCTGCCACGCCCTGGACCTCCCCTTCGTCTTCAACCGCCTCCACGACCCGTCGTACACCCCCCTACTGGGCCCGCACCCACCCCAGCCCCTCGCGGACGCGATGCACACGGCCTGGCTCTCCTTCGCGAAGACCGGCGACCCGGGCTGGCCCGCCTACGACACGACCACCCGCACGACGATGGTCTTCACCGAAGCCCCCACCCCGGAGAACGACCCCCGCAACCAGGAACGCCTCCTGTGGAAAGGCGTGCGCTAACCGTGACCGGCAACTGGCGGAAGGACCGCATCGGCAGCGCGCTTCGGGCCGAGAACCCCGCCGTGCTCCGCAGGCTGGATGCGGGCTTCGCGGTGATCGGAGACGTTCAGTTCCTGCCGGGGTACTCGGTGCTCCTGGTGGACGATCCCGCGGTGCAACGGCTGTCGGAGCTTCCGAAGAGCAGGCGGATGGCGTTCCTGTCCGACATGGACAAGCTGGGGGAAGCCGTGGAACGCGCCTGCAGGCGACTGGACCCGGCTTTCCGACGGGTCAACCTGGAGATCCTGGGGAACACCGATCCCTTCCTGCACGCGCACGTGTGGCCACGCTTCGACTGGGAACCGGCCGATCTCGTGGGCCGGCCGGTGTGGCTGCATCCGCGCCGGCACTGGCACGACGAGCAGTACGCGCTCGGCCCCCGGCACGACACGCTGCGCGAGGCGATCACAGCCGAACTGGACCGCCTCGCGTAGGGCAGCGCCGACCAGTCGTCACTCGCACCACGCCTCCTGTTCCGTCCCGACCGGGGAGACCGGCTCAGTGACGACGCCCGACGCAAAAGGGGCCGGCCCCGGAGGAGCCGGCCCCTGGCCGCCTGCGAACTTGACGAACTGCCTAGCTGCGACAACCGCTCGGACGTTGAAGCGGAATGCCTGAGGACCGATCCTGACCTGCGACGGAGCCCCACTCAAGCCTCTGACCAGGTATTTCATCGTTTGGTTGCGTTGGCCTCCGACGGCGGGAGCGAGCGGGCGGTCCGCAGCGCGAACGAGGCCCCGCGTGTTCCCCACTGAGGGGGACTGGCTCAGTGACGACAACCGAGAATTCAGTAGTGATAGCGGGCCGCGAGGATCACGATCTCCTTGTCCGTGACCAGGTAGACCAGGCGGTGCTCATCGTCGATCCGCCGCGACCAAGCGCCTGGCAAGTGGTACTTGAGCGGCTCGGGCTTACCGATTCCAGTGAAGGGGTCGCGTTTGACGTCCTCGATGAGCTTGTTGATCCGAGCGAGCATCTTGCGGTCGTTCTTGAGCCAGGACGTGTAGTCCTCCCAGCCCTGATCTTCGAAGACGAGCCTCACTCAGCACCCTCACTGGCCGCATCCGGCGAGTCGGGGTCGATCAGCTCTCGCTCTGACACGTTGATGTTGGCCAGGGCGTTCTCGTACGCCTTGAGCAACCGGCGAGCGTTCGCCGGCGAGCGCAGCAGGTACGAGCCCTCACGCAATGCCGCATAGTCTTCAGCCGAGACGAGCACGGCATTGCCGTGCTTGGAAACGATCTCGATGGCCTCGTGGTTGTCGTTGACCTTCTTGATCAGCGGAAAGAGAGCCTTGCGGGCTTCGCTCGCAGTTATGGACATGACCTCACCCTTTCCGGCAGCGGTACCAAATAACGTACCACTCTTGCTGCTCATGGACAGAGCAGACGCCCGGCGAAGGAGCAGACATCCCAGCACCACCCCGGCACGGGCAACAACAAGGGGTCGGCCCTCGAAGAGACCAACCCCTTGCCGCCTGTGCCCTTGGCTCAAAGTAACGAACTGATCACACGTTGAAGCGGAACTCCACCACGTCCCCGTCGCGCATGACGTAGTCCTTGCCCTCCATGCGGGCCTTGCCCTTGGCGCGGGCGTCGGCGACCGAGCCGGACTCCAGGAGGTCCTCGAAGGAGATGACCTCGGCCTTGATGAAGCCCTTCTGGAAGTCGGTGTGGATGACACCGGCGGCCTCGGGGGCGGTGGCGCCCTTCTTGATGGTCCAGGCGCGGGACTCCTTGGGGCCGGCCGTCAGGTAGGTCTGGAGGCCGAGGGTGCGGAAGCCGACGTGGGCGAGGGTGGCGAGGCCGGGCTCGTCCTGGCCGACGGACTGGAGGAGCTCCAGGGCCTCGTCCTCGTCCAGCTCGGCGAGGTCCGCCTCCAGCTTGGCGTTGAGGAAGATCGCCTCGGCGGGGGCGACCAGGGCGCGCTGCTCGTTCTTGAAGTCCTCGTCGACCAGTTCGTCCTCGTCGACGTTGAAGACGTACAGGAAGGGCTTGGTGGTGAGCAGGTGCAGGTCGTGCAGGAGCTCGGCGCGCTCGCTGCCCTGCACGATGCCGTGCGCGAAGAGCGTGTCGCCCTTCTCCAGGATCTCCTTGGCCTCCTCGACGGCCTTGACCTTGGGGCCGACGTCCTTCTTGATCCGCGACTCCTTCTGGAGCCGGGGCAGGACCTTCTCGATGGTCTGGAGGTCGGCGAGGATCAGCTCGGTGTTGATCGTCTCGATGTCGTCCTTGGGCGAGACCTTGCCGTCGACGTGGACGACGTTCTCGTCCTTGAAGGCACGGATGACCTGGCAGATCGCGTCCGACTCGCGGATGTTCGCGAGGAACTTGTTGCCCAGGCCCTCGCCCTCGCTGGCGCCGCGCACGATGCCGGCGATGTCGACGAAGTCGACGGTGGCCGGGAGGATCCGCTCCGACTTGAAGATCGAGGCGAGCTGGGCGAGACGACCGTCCGGCACGCCGACGACACCGACGTTCGGCTCGATCGTGGCGAACGGGTAGTTGGCCGCGAGCACGTCGTTCTTGGTCAGGGCGTTGAACAGGGTCGACTTGCCGACGTTCGGCAGACCGACGATTCCGATCGTGAGCGACACGTTGCGACTTCCCGTACGTGAGGAGATTGAGGGCCAGGCGGCCGATCCACCAGTCTACGGCGTGTCCCAGCCGGGCCCCGCGACGGTTCGAACGCTTGGCCAAGCTGCCGCGCACGGCGTGTCAGGCGAGCTATTCGCCACATAAGCAGACCTAGGTTGGTCCAGTGGAGCAGCACAGGACGCGACACCAGCAGCACGGACCGCGACGAAGCAGGCCGCCGGTGCCCCAGGCACGACGGCCTCCTGCCGCACGTCGTCCCACCGTTCCGGCGGCGGCTCCGGCGCCCGAGCCGCGGCGGCCGTCCGGTCCTCGGCTGACGGGTCTGGGCGCCGGGATGTTCTGCGGGGCGGTCATGTTCCTGCTGGGCGCTCTCGACCTGCTGCTCTTCGACGGGGCCCCCACCGCGTACGGCGTGCTGTTCCTGCCGGTGTGCGCGCTGACCGCGCTGTGGGTGCGCAAGGGCGACCTGCTGACCGCGCCCGTCGTGGTGCCGATCGGGTTCGCCGTGGGGCTGCTGCCCGTGATCGACGCGGAGCCGGGGTTCCTCGGCAAGCTGATGGGCCTGGTGACCGCGCTCGCCACCCAGGCGCCCTGGCTGTACGCGGGGACGCTGATCGCCGTCGTGACGGCGCTGGCGCGACGGGTGGCCCTGGCCGCGCGGCGGCGGGCGGTGCGCAAGCGCCTGGCGGGCTGACGCACCGGGGCGATCCGCCGGCGGGAGGGCCACCGGCGGATCGCCCGGACCCGTCCGCGTCGGTGAGCACGTCCGCGTCAGCGCGTCCGTGCGTCGAGGGCTACCGCCTCACCCGTGCTCCGCCGCGTGCATCGCCGCGCCGACGATCCCCGCGTTGTTCTGCAACTGGGCGGGAACGATCTCCGCCTTGAGGTCCTCGATGAGGGGCAGGAACTTCTCCGACTTGCGGCTGACGCCGCCGCCGACGATGAACAGCTCCGGGCTGAAGAGCATCTCGACATGGGCGAGGTACTTCTGCACCCGGCGGGCCCAGCGCTCCCAGCTGAGGTCGTGATCGTCCTTGGCCTTGCTGGACGCCCGCTTCTCCGCCTCGTGGCCGTTCAGCTCCAGATGCCCGAGTTCGGTGTTGGGGACGAGGACGCCGTCGACGAAGACGGCGCTGCCGATGCCGGTGCCGAAGGTCAGCAGCACCACCGTGCCCTTGCGGTCGCGCCCGGCGCCGAAGTGCATCTCGGCGACGCCCGCCGCGTCCGCGTCGTTGACCACCGTCACCGGCAGACCGCCCAGCCGGCCGCCGAACAACGCGCGCGCGTCGGTGTCGACCCAGCTCTTGTCGACGTTGGCCGCCGTACGGACCATGGCGCCGCCGGTGACGACGCCCGGGAACGTCAGCCCGACCGGTCCGGTCCAGCCGAAGTGGTCGACCACCTCTTTGACCCCGTCGGCGACGGTGTCGGGGGTCGCCGGGTGCGGGGTCAGCACCTTGTGCCGCTCCTGGGTCAGCTCTCCCCTGTCCAGGTCCACAGGGGCGCCTTTGATGCCGGACCCGCCGATGTCCACGCCGAAGATCTGCATGGCTCCACGTTACGACGTACGACGGACCGTCACCGCTGCGTCGTACCGGACCCTCCGCGCTCGGCGACCAGCGCGGCCGCCTCCTCGCGCAGGTCCCGGCGGAGCTCCTTGGGCAGGGAGAAGATGATGGACTCCTCGGCCGCCTTGACGATCTCCACGTCCTCGAAGCCGCGCTGCGACAGCCATTCGAGCACCTGCTCGACCAGGACCTCCGGCACGGAGGCGCCCGAGGTCAGGCCGACCGTGGTGACGCCCTCCAGCCAGCTCTCGTCGATCTCGTCGGCGAAGTCCACGAGGTAGGCCTGGTCCGCGCCCGCGAGCTTGGCGACCTCAACCAGCCGCTTGGAGTTGGAGGAGTTGCGGGAGCCGACGACGATCACCAGGTCGGCCTCGGCGCCCATCTGCTTCACGGCGAGCTGGCGGTTCTGCGTGGCGTAGCAGATGTCGTCGCTGGGCGGGGAGAGCAGCTGCGGGAACTTGTCCTTGAGCGCGTCGACCGTCTCCATGGTCTCGTCGACGGACAGCGTGGTCTGCGACAGCCACACCACCCGGGAGGGGTCGCGGACCTCGACGTTCGCGACGTCCTCGGGGCCGTCGACGAGTTGGATGTGCTCGGGGGCCTCGCCGGTGGTGCCGATGACCTCCTCGTGGCCCTCGTGCCCGATCAGGAGGATGTCGTAGTCGTCGTTGGCGAACCGGACGGCCTCCTTGTGGACCTTGGTCACCAGGGGGCAGGTGGCGTCGATGGTGGCCAGGTGGCCCCGCTCGGCCTCCTCGTGGACGGTGGGGGCCACGCCGTGCGCCGAGAACATCACGATGTTCCCCGGCGGCACCTCCTCCGTGCGCTCGACGAAGACGGCGCCCTTCTTCTCCAGGGTCTGCACGACGTACTTGTTGTGGACGATCTCGTGCCGGACATAGATCGGAGCCCCGTACTGCTCCAGGGCTTTCTCGACGGCGATCACGGCGCGGTCCACACCCGCGCAGTAGCCACGGGGGGCGGCGAGCAGGACACGGCGGCCAGACGAAGCAGTCATGCCCCCATCGTAAGGCCGCCACCGCGGCCCGAAGATCGCCCCGCGATCGCCCCACGGACGCGCGGACCGGGCCGGTGGGCGAGAGGGTGGGGGTTGTCGGCGGGGGCGGCTACTCTCGCGGGCATGGCTCTCTCCACGTCTCCCGAAACCCCCCTGCCCGTCGGTGAGGTGTCGCGGCTGATCGGTGGGTGGATCGAGCGGCTCGGCGCGGTGTGGGTCGAGGGGCAGATCACGCAGTTGTCGCGGCGCCCGGGTGCGGGCGTGGTGTTCCTGACGCTGCGCGATCCGTCGTACGACATCTCCGTCAGCGTGACCTGCTACCGCCAGGTGTTCGACGCGATCGCCGACGTGGTCGGCGAGGGCGCGCGGGTCGTGGTGCACGCCAAACCGGAGTGGTACGCGCCGCGCGGGCAGCTGTCGCTGCGGGCCGCCGAGATAAGGCCGGTGGGCGTAGGTGAGCTGCTGGCCCGGCTGGAGCAGCTGAAGAAGACACTCGCGGCGGAGGGGCTGTTCGCGGCCGAGCGGAAGAAGCCCCTGCCCTTCCTGCCCCAGCTCGTCGGGCTGGTCTGCGGCCGGGCTTCCGCCGCGGAGCGGGACGTGCTGGAGAACGCCCGGCACCGCTGGCCCGCGGTCCGCTTCGAGGTGCGCAACGTCGCCGTGCAGGGCGTGCACGCCGTCCCGCAGGTCGTGCAGGCCGTGAAGGAGCTGGACGCGACCGACGAGGTGGACGTGATCATCGTGGCGCGCGGCGGCGGCAGCGTGGAGGACCTGCTGCCGTTCTCCGACGAGCAGCTGGTGCGCGCGGTCGCCTCCTGCCGTACGCCCGTGGTGTCCGCGATCGGGCACGAGCCGGACACCCCGCTGCTCGACTACGTCGCCGACCTGCGCGCCTCCACACCGACCGACGCCGCGAAGAA
The DNA here is from genome assembly GCF_053598035.1 of Streptomyces sp. NPDC001204. Lineage (NCBI taxonomy): Bacteria > Bacillati > Actinomycetota > Actinomycetes > Kitasatosporales > Streptomycetaceae > Streptomyces > Streptomyces sp. NPDC001204. The sequence continues at coordinate 400,326 of NZ_JBSFJL010000001.1, forward strand.
GGTCGTGCCGGACGTCGGCGAGGAGTACGAGCGGGTACGGCAGCTGCGCGACCGGGCCCGCAGGTGCGTGCGGGCGCTCGTCGAGCGGGAGGAGCGGGGGCTCGCCCACGCGCTCGCCCGGCCCTGCATGGAGGACCCGCACCGCATGATCGGCGAGCGCGAGGACCACATCGCGTCGGTCCTCGACCGCGGCCGGCGCACCCTGCGGCACCTGCTGGACCGCGCGGACTCCGAGCTGACGCACACGCACGCGCGCGTCGTGGCCCTCTCCCCTGCCGCGACCCTCCGGCGCGGGTACGCGGTGCTCCAGAAGGCGGACGGGCACGTGGTCCGCGACCCGGGAGAAGTGACGGCGGACGAGGCCCTGCGGGCCCGGGTCGCCGAGGGCGAGTTCACGGTTCGTGTCGACACATAGGGTGGGCGGATGACTGGCAAGGCGGATGAGGCACTCGGCTACGAGCAGGCACGGGACGAGCTGATCGAGGTCGTCCGGCGCCTGGAGGCGGGCGGTACGAGCCTGGAGGAGTCCCTCGCGCTGTGGGAGCGCGGCGAGGAACTGGCCAAGGTGTGCCGCCGCTGGCTGGAGGGCGCCCGCGCCCGCCTGGACGCAGCCCTCGCGGAGGAGACGGAACGGGAGGGCACGGAGGGCTCGGAGTAGGACGGCGGCCACGGCCGGGGCCGGGCGAGGACCACGGCCGGGATCGGGCGAGGACCACAGCCGGGATCGGGCGAGGACCACAGCCGGGATCGGGCGAGGACCACAGCCGGGATCGGGCGAGGACCACAGCCGGGATCGGGCGAGGACCACAGCCGGGGCCGGTCGGGGGTCGGCCACAGTCCGGGGCCAGGGACCGAGGCCAGGACCGGGGGCCGGCGGTCGGGGTCCGGCGGTCGGGGCCAGGTAATCCGCCGGTCGGAACCAAGGCCCGCACTCGGGGCCGGAGCCCGCAGTCAGGGAGAAGGTCCACAGTCGGAGCCGAGGCCCGCGGTCGGGACCAGGGGATCCGCCGGACGAAGCCATGGCCCGTAATCGGGACCCAGGGCCTCGGCCAGGGCCAGGGCCCGTGCTCAGAGCCAAGGCCCGTGCTCAGGGCCAAGGCCCGCAGTCGGGGCTACTGGACCCGCGGATCAGGGCCGAGGCCCGCCGGTCGGGGCCGAAGGCCCGCGATGGAGGCGGGGGCCCGCGGTCGAGGCCCGCGGTCGCGGCTGGGGCCGGCGGGCGCCGTCGGGGACCCGCCGGTCAGGGTGGGGCCGTGGGCGGGCTCAGGACGTCTTCAGTGCTCGCGCCATCGTCGTCAGCCGGTCGAAGGACGCCGTGCCCGCCACCACGGTCGTGGCGCCCTCGGTCTCCTCCAGCACGAGCGCGTCGTAGCGGCCGCCGGTGTAGCGCGTCCACGTGCGGCCGTCGATCTCCTCGGTGACCTTCGTGACCCGCCCGCCCAGGCTGGCCGCGTCGATGAAGTCCTTGCGCTTCTGCGCGGACTGCTCGACCGCCACGTACTGACCGTCGGGATCCTGGAAGCCCAGGTGCCAGTGGTCCTTCTCGTGGGCCCGGAAGCGGACCGAGGTGGCCTTCCAGGTGTCGGGCAGTCCCTCGGGCGCGGCCACCGGGTACGACGCCGCCCGCCGTGCGGTGGTCAACTCGATGCTGTAGTCGACCCGCTTGATGTCGGGAGCCTTGGTGTCGTGCGGGACGAAGAGATAGATGACCGCCGCCGCGATCCCGATCAGGCCCAGGGAGAGAATCATGTCCCGGACCGTCTTCTGCTTGCCGTTCGAACCTGCCACGCCCCCTATCGTCGCAGGTGCCCGGTCCGCTCATCCGTGGGGTCCCCTGCTCATTCTGCCCGTCCGGAGATAGAGTCGGGGCCAACACCCTCATCCGGCCGTCGTCGTATCAGAAAGGTGCGCTCCGATGACCGAGCATCATCATCTTCCCTCCGAGCTCGAGGTGCCCTCCGAGGCGCCCGACCGCAACATCGCCCTGGAACTCGTCCGGGTGACCGAGGCAGCGGCGATGGCCGCGGGCCGCTGGGTCGGGCGCGGTGACAAGAACGGCGCCGACGGCGCCGCCGTGCGCGCCATGCGTTCCCTCGTCTCCACCGTCTCGATGAACGGCGTCGTCGTCATCGGCGAGGGGGAGAAGGACGAGGCCCCGATGCTCTTCAACGGCGAGCACGTCGGCGATGGCACCGGGCCGGAGGTCGACATCGCCGTCGACCCGATCGACGGCACCACCCTGACCGCCAAGGGCATGCCGAACGCGATCGCGGTCCTCGCCGCCGCCGAGCGCGGCGCGATGTTCGACCCGTCCGCCGTGTTCTACATGGACAAGCTGGTCACCGGGCCGGACGCGGCCGACTTCGTCGACATCGACGCGCCGGTGTCCGTGAACATCAAGCGCGTGGCCAAGGCCAAGCGGTCCACGCCGGAGGACGTCACGGTCGTCATCCTGGACCGGCCGCGGCACGAGAGCATGATCAGGGAGATCCGGGAGACGGGCGCCCGCATCAAGCTGATCTCCGACGGCGACGTGGCCGGCTCGATCCTGGCGCTGCGCGACGGCACCGGCATCGACCTGCTGCTCGGCATCGGCGGCACGCCCGAGGGCATCATCTCGGCCTGCGCCGTGAAGTGCCTCGGTGGCACGATCCAGGGCAAGCTGTGGCCGAAGGACGACGAGGAGCGGCAGCGGGCGCTCGACGCCGGGCACGATCTGGACCGCGTGCTGACCACGGACGACCTGGTCTCCGGCGAGAACGTCTTCTTCGTCGCCACCGGCATCACCGACGGCGAGTTGCTGCGCGGAGTGCGCTACCGCGCCGAGACGGCGACGACCGACTCGATCGTGATGCGCTCCAAGTCCGGCACGGTCCGCCGGATCGACTCCGAGCACCGGCTGAGCAAGCTGCGGGCGTACAGCGCGATCGACTTCGACCGCGCGAAGTAGCCGGTCCGCGGACCCGTTACGGCGATGGGGCGCTCCCTGTGCGGAGGGGCGCCCCCGTACGCGTACAGGCGTTCGGTCCGGCGACCGGTCGCCCGGCCCGAAAGGGTGGCCGGGGCGGGGCGGAGCCGGCCTGTCGGGCGGGTCCTGTCCCGCCGCCCGGGCGGGCCCTACCCCGCCGCCGCTATGCGTCCCGTGGCGCGGGCCGCCTTCTTCAGCTCCAGGTCACGGCGGCGGCGCCGGGCCAGGACGACGCGGCGCTCGGCGGCGGTGAGGCCGCCCCAGACGCCGTACGGCTCGGGTTGCAGCAGTGCGTGCTCGCGGCACTCGACCATGACCGGACAGCGCGCACAGACCCGCTTGGCCGCCTCCTCGCGGGACAGCCGCGCGGCGGTGGGCTCCTTGGAGGGTGCGAAGAACAGGCCCGCCTCGTCACGCCTGCACACCGCCTCGGTGTGCCAGGGCGCGTCCTGATCCCTGTCTCGCGCCGGCACCCGCTGGGCCGGAACGGCAGCTACCTGCAGCGACGAATGCGGCGGTTGCAGCACGGTCTTCTCCTGACGACGGCTTCGCGAGCTGGAGGGTCCGAGAGACGATGCAGCAAGGCCTACCCGCTGTACGCGCGCCTATGCACTGAGTTCCCAACCGCCCGGCCGGTGACCGCCGTCGTCCGAGGACGACCGCCGTTGTCACATGTGCTTGCGCAGATGCTTGTCCACCTTGTGCTGGACGCGGTCGAGAATGTCCGCGACGAGCTTGCCCCGCTTCGGCCGCGCCTCGACGTTGCCCAGCACGGCCCAGCCGTCGACATAGACGACGGGCGCCTCGGACTCGGGCGAATCCAGCGTGACCACCTCGAAGTTGCCGAGGACGCCGCCGCCGGTGCCGCGCAGCGACACGTTCTCCGGGACGCGGACCTGCACGTCGCCGAAGACCGAGACGGCCTTGATCACGACCTGCTGGTACTCGAAGACCGCCTCGCTGAGGTCGATCTCCACGCTGCCGAAGATCGCGTACGCGTGCACCCGGCGTCCGGGGCGCCAGCGGCCGCGGCGGGTGGCCTGGCTGAACACCGCCACCACGTTCTCGTCGGCGACCGGGGGTATCTCGCCGGCCGCCGGCCGGTTCGGCGCGGGGGTGTACGCGGCGGCCGCGCGGCGCTGGTGGGCGGCGGGCAGGTCCTGGATGAAGACCTCCAGCTCGCCGACCGTCTTGGCGTTCAGCACCCCCTCGACGCGCTCGGCGTGCTCGTCGGCGTTCAGACGGCCCTCGGCGAGGGCCTCGCGCAGGATGTCGGCGATACGGTCACGGTCGGCGTCCGAGGCGCGCAGTTCGGCGACAGGGGCGGCGGCCGTACGCGGTTCGGTCTGCTTCTGAAGGTCCACGGCAGCAGCGTACCGAAACGCGATAGATCGCGACTAGGGGTGTGGACGACGGGCGCGCCGCGCACCGCGTCGAACCGCACTGAGCCGGACCTCACAGATCCACCGTCGGTGGCAGGTTCTACGCTGGTCGGTGCCCGCCGGTGCCGGCGGGCAGCCTTCTGCCAAGTGAGGAATGGGCCAGATGCCGCACAATCCCCCCCCTGCCCACCCTGCGTTCACGTACACCGATCTGCTCCCCCAGGGTGAGGACACCACCCCGTACCGGCTGGTGACGTCCGAGGGCGTCTCCACCGTCGAGGGGCCCGACGGGCGTACGTTCCTCAAGGTCGAGCCGGAGGCGCTGCGCAAGCTGGCCGCGGAGGCCGTCCACGACATCCAGCACTACCTGCGCCCTGACCACCTCGCCCAGCTGCGCCGCATCATCGACGACCCGGAGGCCTCGGCGAACGACAAGTTCGTCGCCCTGGACCTGCTCAAGAACGCGAACATCGCCGCGGCCGGCGTGCTGCCCATGTGCCAGGACACGGGCACGGCGATCGTCATGGGCAAGCGCGGCCAGAACGTGCTGACGGCGGGCGAGGACGAGAAGGCCCTCTCCCAGGGCATCTACGACGCCTACACCAAGCTCAACCTGCGCTACTCGCAGATGGCTCCGCTCACCATGTGGGAGGAGAAGAACACCGGCTCCAACCTGCCCGCGCAGATCGAGCTGTACGCGACGGACGGCGGCGCCTACAAGTTCCTGTTCATGGCCAAGGGCGGCGGCTCGGCCAACAAGTCCTTCCTGTACCAGGAGACGAAGGCCGTCCTGAACGAGGCCTCCATGATGAAGTTCCTGGAGGAGAAGATCCGTTCGCTGGGCACCGCCGCGTGCCCCCCGTACCACCTGGCGATCGTGGTCGGCGGCACGAGCGCCGAGTACGCCCTGAAGACGGCGAAGTACGCCTCCGCGCACTACCTGGACAACCTGCCCACCGAGGGTTCGCCGCTCGGGAACGGCTTCCGGGACGAGGAGCTGGAGGAGAAGGTCTTCGAGCTGACGCAGAAGATCGGGATCGGCGCGCAGTTCGGCGGCAAGTACTTCTGCCACGACGTGCGCGTGGTCCGGCTGCCGCGGCACGGCGCGTCCTGCCCGGTGGCCATCGCCGTCTCCTGCTCGGCCGACCGCCAGGCGCTCGCGAAGATCACCCCCGAGGGCGTCTTCCTGGAGCAGCTGGAGAAGGACCCGGCGCGGTTCCTGCCGGAGACCACGGACGAGCACCTGGACGAGTCGTCGGACGTGGTCCGCATCGACCTCAACCAGCCGATGGAGTCGATCCTCGCCGAGCTGAGCAAGTACCCGGTCAAGACCCGGCTGTCGCTGACCGGCCCGCTGGTGGTGGCCCGCGACATCGCGCACGCCAAGATCAAGGAGCGGCTCGACGCGGGCGAGGAGATGCCGCAGTACCTCAAGGACCACCCGGTGTACTACGCGGGCCCGGCCAAGACCCCCGAGGGCTACGCGTCCGGCTCGTTCGGCCCGACCACGGCCGGCCGCATGGACTCCTACGTCGAGCAGTTCCAGGCGGCGGGCGGCTCCAAGGTGATGCTGGCCAAGGGCAACCGCAGCAAGCAGGTCACGGACGCGTGCGACGCCCACGGCGGCTTCTACCTCGGCTCGATCGGCGGTCCGGCGGCCCGCCTGGCCCAGGACTGCATCAAGAAGGTCGAGGTCGTGGAGTACGAGGAGCTCGGCATGGAGGCCGTCTGGAAGATCGAGGTCGAGGACTTCCCGGCGTTCATCGTCGTCGACGACAAGGGCAACGACTTCTTCCAGAACCCGGCCCCCCAGCCGACCTTCACATCGATCCCGGTCCGGGGCCCCGGTCTGGCCTGAGCCGGTCCCCGCGTTCCTCCCGGAGCCCCCGGCAGTCGCCGGGGGCTCCGCCCCGTCCGGCCCACCGCCGGAACATCCGCACCGCCGCCCGCGCTGTACGCGGTATGAGCGAATACCGCATCGAGCACGACTCCATGGGCGAGGTCCAGGTCCCCGTGCACGCCAAGTGGCGTGCGCAGACGCAGCGGGCGGTGGAGAACTTCCCCGTCTCCGGGCAGCGGCTCGAGCGCGCGCACATCGAGGCACTGGCGCGGATCAAGGGCGCCGCGGCCAAGGTGAACGCACGGCTCGGGGTGCTGGACGAGGACGTCGCCGGGGCGATCCAGGACGCGGCGGCCGAGGTGGCCGAGGGCAAGTGGGACGAGCACTTCCCGGTCGACGTGTTCCAGACCGGGTCCGGGACCTCGTCCAACATGAACACCAACGAGGTCATCGCCACCCTCGCCGGTGAGCAGCTGGGCATGGACGTGCACCCCAACGACCACGTCAACGCCTCGCAGTCCTCCAACGACGTCTTCCCGTCGTCGATCCACATCGCCGCCACCGCCGCCGTCACCCGCGACCTGATCCCCGCCCTTGACCACCTCGCGAGCGCGCTCGCCCGCAAGGCCGAGGAGTTCGCCGACGTCGTGAAGTCCGGGCGCACGCACCTGATGGACGCCACACCCGTGACCCTCGGTCAGGAGTTCGCCGGGTACGCGGCCCAGGTGCGGTACGGCGTCGAGCGCCTGAACGCCTCCCTGCCCCGGCTGGCCGAGCTGCCCCTCGGCGGGACCGCCGTCGGCACCGGCATCAACACCCCGCCCGGCTTCTCCGCCGCCGTGATCGAGGAGGTCGCCCGCGCCACCGGGCTGCCGCTCACCGAGGCCCGCGACCACTTCGAGGCGCAGGGGGCCAGGGACGGCATCGTCGAGACCAGCGGCCAGTTGCGGACCATCGCTGTGGGGCTGACGAAGATCGCCAACGATCTGCGGTGGATGGCGTCCGGGCCCAGGACCGGGCTCGCCGAGATCTCCCTGCCCGACCTCCAGCCCGGCTCCTCGATCATGCCCGGCAAGGTCAACCCGGTCGTCCCCGAGGCCGTGCTCATGGTCTGCGCCCAGGTCGTCGGCAACGACGCCACCGTCGCCACCGCCGGCGCGGCCGGCAACTTCGAGCTCAACGTCATGCTCCCGGTCATCGCCAAGAACGTGCTGGAGTCGGTCCGGCTGCTCGCCAACGTCTCCCGACTGCTCGCCGACCGGACCGTGGACGGGATCGTCGCCCACCGCGAACGGGCCCGCGAGTACGCCGAGTCCTCGCCCTCCGTGGTCACCCCGCTCAACAGGTACCTGGGGTACGAGGAGGCGGCGAAGGTCGCCAAGAGGGCGCTGGCCGAGCAGAAGACGATCCGTCAGGTCGTCGTGGAGGGCGGCTACGTCGAGCGCGGTCTGCTCACGACGGAGCAACTCGACCGGGCGCTGGACGTCCTGCGGATGACACGTCCGTAACCTGGTGCTGCCGGGGCGTGAACCCTGACGTCCCGCACGGCGGCGGATGCCCCGGGCACCTAATATTTGCGCATGACAGACGACGGAGCGAGCGCACGCGCGGCGACGGGCGGTGCGGCCGCGCCCTGGACCCCCGGCAGCCGGATCCTGTGGCGGTACCGGGAGAACGGCGGCGCGCGCTTCCACATCGTGCGGCCCGTGACCGTCGTACAGGACGACCCGGGGCTGCTCGCCGTGTGGATGGCGCCCGGCACCGAGTGCGTCAGACCCGTGCTCGCCGACGGCACACCCGTGCACCTGGAACCGCTGGCGTCGCGTTACACCAAGCCGCGCACCGTGCAGCGCGACCGCTGGTTCGGCACGGGCGTGCTGAAGCTGGCCCGGCCCGGCGAGCCCTGGTCGGTGTGGCTGTTCTGGGAGCCCGGCTGGCGGTTCAAGAACTGGTACGTCAACCTGGAGGAACCGCTGGCCCGCTGGGCGGGCGGGGTCGACTCCGAAGATCACTTCCTGGACATCTCCGTTCATCCGGACCGCAGTTGGCACTGGCGGGACGAGGACGAGTTCGCGCAGGCGCAGCGGGACGGGCTGGTGGACGCCGAACTCGCCGAGCGGGTCCGGGCCGCGGGCCGGGACGCGGTGGAGACGATCCGCGCCTGGCGTCCGCCGTTCTCTGAGTCCTGGCAGCAGTGGCGCCCGGACCCGGCCTGGGAGGTACCGTCACTGCCGGACGACTGGGACCGCTCCCCCACGCGCGTGGCCTCATGAGACCCTTGATGCGCCCCCGGGCGGGAAACGTAGGATCGTCCTCCGCAACAGGCGTAGGGCCGGTACCAACTCCCGGTGCTCAAACCGGGTCTGATCAAACGTCACCGAGGGGCGGCAGGACGTGAGCGAGGGGTACGAGGGCAACACCCGTGCGGACCACGGTCGGTTCGCCGGCGGCACAGCAACAGCCTCTGACCACGCCGGAAATCCGTTCCCGGGGCATGTATTCCGGGTATCGGGTCTTCGGCGGGACGAACTGCGCGCCCGGCGCGCAGCCCCGGACGGATGGATTCGACACGCGTGACGGAGCAGCCGACCTCCTTCGAACGCCCCCAGCCGGGCGCCGACCCCGCGGACGCCCGTGGGGCGCTTCTGCGTACCCCCACCGCCCCGGGGGCCGCGGCGTTACCGCTTCAGTCCGGCCCGGCCGACGACGTGCCGCGTCCGGTCGGCGCGGCCGGGTCCGAGCATTCCCAGCCGGCGTCCGCCGAGCCCGACGCACACCGTCCGCGCCCCGCGCCGGAGGGCATCCCCGCCCAGCCGGACGCGGCGGCCAGGGTCACCGGGGGCAGGACCGGCGAGGACGGGACCCCCGACGGCACCGACTCCGGGCAGGCGAACGCCGAGGCGCCCCGCGCGGCGGGCGGGCCCGGCGGCCGGGAGCGGCGGGCCGGGCGCGGTGTGCCTCCCGACGGCCAGGAGCGCCGTACCGGGCAGGGACTGCCGCCCGGGCGGACGCTGCCCATGCGCCGGGACGGGGACCGGCTGCGGTTCGTGGGGGCGGCCACCCGGCGCATCGCCCGTGGCATGGACCTCGACGAGATCGTCCTGGGGCTGTGCCGGGCCACCGTGCCGACCTTCTCCGACGCCATCCTCGTGTATCTGCGCGAGCCGCTGCCGGTGGGCGACGAGCGGCCCGCCGGCCCGCTCGTCCTGCGGCTGCGGCGCACCGACCGGATACCGGCGGAGCGCGACACCGAGCTGGGGTTCATGCCGGCGCCGGTGCCGGAGCAGCCGGCCGAGCTGTCGGCGGTGACCAACGAGCTGTGCGAGGTTCGGCCCGGCTCCGCGCTGGGCGAGGTGCTGCGCGGCGTGCGTCCGGTGTTCACGGACACCGCGTCAGCCCATGCAGCTCTGATGGAACTCCTCGGCGAGGACTCCGAGTTGGTCGTGCCCGACGGGCAACGCACCATTCTCGCCCCGCTGCGCGGCCGGCGCCGGGTCATCGGTGCCGCGCTGTTCCTGCGCCGCCCGGAGCGCCACGCGTTCCAGCCCGACGACCTGCTCGTCGCCGCGCAGCTCGCCACGCACAGCGCCCTCGGCATCGACAAAGCGGTGCTGTACGGCCGTGAGGCGTACATCGCCGACGAGTTGCAGCGCACCATGCTGCCGGAGACGCTGCCCCGCCCCACCGGCGTACGGCTGGCCTCCCGCTATCTGCCCGCCGCGGAGACCGCCCGGGTCGGCGGGGACTGGTACGACGCGATCCCGCTGCCCGGCAGCCGGGTCGCCCTCGTCGTCGGCGACGTCATGGGCCACTCCATGACCTCGGCCGCGATCATGGGCCAGTTGCGCACCACCGCGCAGACCCTGGCCGGGCTCGACCTGCCGCCGCAGGAGGTGCTGCACCACCTCGACGAGCAGGCGCAGCGCCTGGGCTCCGACCGCATGGCGACCTGCCTGTACGCGGTCTACGACCCGGTCGCGCACCGCATCACCATCGCCAACGCCGGCCACCCGCCGCCGGTCCTGCTGCACCTGGGCGGCCGCTCGGAGGTGCTGCGGGTGCCGCCGGGCGCGCCGATCGGCGTCGGCGGTGTCGACTTCGAGGCGGTCGAGCTGGACGCCCCGGCGGGCGCGACCCTGCTGCTCTACACCGACGGCCTGGTCGAGTCGCGGCTGCGGGACGTGTGGACGGGCATAGAGCAGCTGCGCGAGAAGCTCTCGGCGACCGCGCAGCTCACCGGCCCCGACCATCCGCCGCCGCTGGAGGCGCTGTGCGACGAGGTGCTCGACATGCTCGGCCCGGGTGACCGGGACGACGACATCGCGCTCCTCGCCGCCCGTTTCGACGGCATCGCGCCGAGCGACGTGGCGTACTGGACCCTGGACCCGGAGGACGCCGCCCCCGGACAGGCCCGCCGCCTGGCCCGCCGGGCGCTGGCCCGCTGGGGCCTGGAGGAACTCACCGACTCCGTGGAGCTGCTGATCAGCGAGGTCGTCACCAACGCCGTGCGCTACGCCTCCCGCCCGGTCACCCTGCGCCTGCTGCGCACCGATGTGCTGCGCTGCGAGGTCGGCGACGACGTCCCGCAGTTGCCGCGTCTGCGGCAGGCCCGCGCCACCGACGAGGGCGGACGCGGACTGTACCTGGTCAACCGGCTGGCCAGACGCTGGGGCGCGACCCGGCTGAGCACCGGCAAGGTGGTCTGGTTCGAGCTGAACCAGGGCTGAGCCGGAGCCGGCGGACACGCGAAGGGGCGCCCGGTCCGACCGGGCGCCCCTTCGCGCTGCTCACCGCGAGTCGCTCACTGCTGCTCGTTGGGGAGCAGCGGGTTGTCGCTGAGGCCGTCCGTCGGCTCTCTGCTCGACGACGTGTCGCTCGGCGACTGCGACGGTGTCTGGCTCGGTGTCTGCGACGGCGTCTGGCTGGGCGTCTCGCTGGGCGATTCGGACACCGACGGCGCGGTGGTGGTGGGCGTCTCGGACGGAGTCTCGCTCGGCGACTCGGTGACCGACGGGGACGTGGACGGCTCCACGGCGGCACCCTGCTTGGTTTCCAGGTCGAACTTGCTGACCTCGCCCATGGCGTGGAAGGTGTAGTCGGCCCAGATCTGCGCGGGGTAGCCACCGCCGTTGATACGGCCGCTGCCCGGGATGAGCCCGGTGGCACCGCTCAGCGTGGTGTGCGCATGGGTCTTCGGGTTCTCGCCGAACAGGCCGACGGAGGTGACCAGGCCCGGCGTGTAGCCGGTGAACCAGGCGGACTTGTTCTCGTCGGACGTGCCCGTCTTGCCCGCCACCTGCTGGCCGTTGCGCCGCGGGTTGTCCCGCACCGACGTCTTGGCCGTACCGTCGTCGACCACGCCGGTCAGCACGGAGGTGACCGTGTCGGCGGCCTCGCGGCTGATGACCTGCTCGCCGATCGGGTCGGCCATCTTGACCGTACGGCTCTTCTGCTCGGCCGACTTGACGATGGTCGGGGTGACCTTCTTGCCGTGGTTGTCGAGGGTGGCGTACATCCCGGCCATCTCCAGCGGGCTGGCGCCCATGGAGCCCAGCGTCTGGGCCGGTACCGCCTGCATGCCCTTGGTGTTCATGCCGAGCTTGCCGGCGACCTCCATCACCTTGTCCATGCCCACGTCGACGCCCATCTGCGCGAAGACGGAGTTGACGGACTGGTTCATGGCCCTCTGGACCGTGATGTCGCCGTAGTTCTGGTCGTCCTCGTTGGGCGGGCCGAAGCCGACCTTGGTGCCGTGGTCGAGGACCTGACGGCCGCTGGTGCCGTCGTAGACGGTGTTCGCCGTGATCGGCCGGCCGTCCTGGGTCCTGGAGTCCTCGTCCAGCGCCGCGGCCAGGATCACCGGCTTGAAGGTGGAGGCCGGCTGGTAGTCCCGCCGGGTCGCGTTGCTGAGGTAGTGCTTCAGGTAGTCCTCGCCGCCGTACAGGGCGAGGATGTGCCCGGACTCCGGGTCGACGGAGACGGCACCGGCCTGGACGTGCCCGTCCACCGTCCGCTTCTTCGCGTCCAGCTTGCCGGTGAGCTGCGACTTGACCGCCTCCTCCAGCGCGGACTGCTTCTTCTTGTCGATGTTCAGGGTGATGGTCCAGCCCTGGCCTTCGACCGCCTGCTCCGCCTGGCCCTGGGTCAGGTCCTGGTCCTTCATCAGCTGCTGTTCGAGCTGCTGGTTGGCCAGGGCGATGAGGTAGCCCTTCTGGCCCTCCCGCCCGGGAGCGGGCCGGGGCTCCTTGGGGACGGGGAACTTCATGGTCTGCCGCTTGCCGGCGTCCAGCCAGCGCTGCTTGACCATGTTGTTCAGCACGTAGTTCCAGCGCTGCTGCGCGAGCCGCTTGCCGGTGTCGCTCGCGACGGCCCAGTCGTACTGGCTCGGGGCCTGCATCAGGGCGGCCAGGTACGCGCCCTGCTCGACGCTGAGGTCCTTGGCGTCGACGCGGTAGTAGGCCTGCGCGGCGGCCTGGATGCCGTAGGCGCCCCGGCCGTAGTAGCTGGTGTTGATGTAGCCGGCGAGGATGTCGTCCTTCGACATCCGCTGGTCCACCTTCAGCGAGATGACCAGTTCCTTCAGCTTGCGCGTGACGGTCTGGTCCTGGTTGAGGTAGAAGTTCTTGACGTACTGCTGGGTGATCGTCGAGCCGCCCTGCGCGCCCTTGCCGCTCACCGTGTTGAGCAGACCGCGGGCGGTGCCCTTCAGGTCGACGCCGTTGTCGGTGTAGAAGGTCTTGTTCTCGGCCGCGACGAAGCAGTGCTGGACGGCCTTGGGCACCTTGGACAGGTCCACCATCTCGCGGTTGACCTCGCCGGTACGGGCCAGGATCGTGCCGTCGCTGTACTTGTAGATGTTGCTCTGGCGCTGCGCGTCGGCGTTGCCCTCGGGTATGTCCACGACCATGTACAGCACGATGAAGGCGCCCATGCCAAGCAGGCAGACGCCGAGGAAGGTGCCGAGGATCTTCTTCCAGGTGAACAGGCGGCCCAACCCGCTCTTCCCCTTCGGCCTCGCCGCCCGGCGGGCCGCGGCCCTGCCGCCGCCGGCGGGTCCTGTGCCCGCCGCCGGTGTCCCGGACGAGCCCTGGGGCGCCGCGCGGCGGCCCCCGCGCTGCCGCGCTCGTCTCTCTTCCGCTCGTCCCATGGGTCCGTACGCTCCGCTTCCGTCTCGCCTGTCACTCAGGTGCGTGGTCCGGGTCAGCTCAGAAAGCTAACACCGCCGTCTGTGACAAAGGCGCCCTGATACGTCCCATTACGGACGTGACAATCAGCACCCGCCCCAGTGGAACCGACGTTCCAGGGGCACCAAGGGTTGCCATGCGACGATAAAGTGATATCACTTAGCTAGTACAGAAACCATGGTCCGCGATGCCGCGGGCCCACGACGACCAGGGGGATCCGCCATGCCCGCACAGCCACCGCGCGACGCCACACACGACCTCGCACAGGACCCCGCACCCGCCGTCGAACCGGCCGAACTGCCCGAGATGCCCGAGCCGCGCGTGCGGGAGTTCCCGGCGCACAGCATCGGGGGCGGACTCGCCCTGCTCCTCGGCCTCCTCGGACTGCTGGTCGCCGCGGCCCTGTTCGCGGGCGGGGCGAACGCCTCGGCCACCGGCGCGAAGGCCGCGCTGATCGTCGTCGCCCTCGTGGTCGGCGTCGGCGCGCTGCTCGGGATGTGCGGGCTGAACACGGTCGCGCCGGGCGAGGCCCGGGTGGTCCAGCTCTTCGGCCGCTACCGGGGCACGATCCGCGAGGACGGGCTGCGCTGGGTGAACCCCTTCACCTCCCGGACGAAGATCTCCACCCGCGTCCGCAACCACGAAACCGCCGTGCTCAAGGTCAACGACGCCTACGGCAACCCCATCGAGCTCGCCGCGGTCGTGGTGTGGAAGGTGCGGGACACCGCGCAAGCCACCTTCGAGGTGGACGACTTCCTGGAGTTCGTCTCCACCCAGACCGAGGCGGCCGTACGGCACATCGCGATCGAGTACCCCTACGACGCCCACGACGAGGACGGGCTGTCGCTGCGCGGCAACGCCGAGGAGATCACCGAGAAGCTCGCCGCCGAACTGCACGCGCGCGTGGAGGCGGCCGGGGTGCAGATCGTCGAGTCCCGCTTCACACATCTGGCCTACGCCCCCGAGATCGCCTCGGCGATGCTCCAGCGGCAACAGGCCGGCGCGGTCGTCGCGGCCCGCCGGGAGATCGTGGACGGCGCGGTCGGCATGGTCGAGGCGGCGCTCGCCAGGATCTCCGAGCAGGGGATCGTGGAACTGGACGAGGAACGGAAGGCGGCGATGGTCTCGAACCTGATGGTGGTGCTGTGCGGGGACCGGGCACCGCAGCCCGTGCTGAACACCGGGACGCTCTACCAGTGACCGCCACCGAGGAAGGGTCCTCCCCCGGCCGCCGGCCGCGGCAGCGCAAGCAGGTGCTGCTGCGGCTGGACCCGTCGGTGTACGACGCGCTCGCCCGCTGGGCCTCGGACGAGCTCCGCTCGGCCAACGCGCAGATCGAGTTCCTCCTGCGCCGCGCCCTCGCGGAGACGGGCCGCCTGCCGGGCGAGGCCGACCCCCTCCCGCGCCGCGGCCGCCCTCCGCGCACCCCGCGACCGCCCGAGGGACCTCAGACCCCGTAGCAGAACCGTGACAATCGCCCCCCACCTGCGCATTCACCTCTTCCGCCACCACGTCGACACTCGGCGTATACATGCCGCGTATACACACTGTGTAGAGTCGTCGGCATGTCCATCGGTCACACCCTCCTGGGGCTCCTTGAGTCCGGCCCGCGTCACGGTTACGACCTGAAGCGCGCCTTCGACGAGAAGTTCGGTCACGACCGGCCGCTGCACTACGGCCAGGTCTACTCGACGATGTCCCGACTGCTGAAGAACGGGCTCGTCGAGGTCGACGGAATCGAGGCGGGTGAGGGCCCCGAGCGCAAGCGGTACGCGATCACCCAGGCCGGCGTGACCGACGTGGAGCGGTGGCTCGCCACGCCGGAGAAGCCGGAACTGTACCTTCAGTCGACGCTCTACACCAAGGTCGTCCTGGCGCTGCTCACCCATCGCGACGCCGCCGACGTCCTCGACACCCAGCGCGCCGAGCACCTGCGCAGCATGCGGATCCTGACCGACCGCAAGCGCAAGGGGGATCTCGCCGACCAGCTCATCTGCGACCACGCCCTGTTCCACCTCGAGGCCGATCTGCGCTGGCTGGAGCTGACCGCGGCCCGCCTCGACAAGCTCCGTGAGGCGGTGGCCCGGTGACCCCTCCCCCCGGCTCCCTGCTGACCGCCGAGAACCTGCACAAGGCCTACGGCCCGACCACCGCCCTGGACGGCGCCGGATTCTCCATCCACGCCGGCGAGGTCGTCGCCGTGATGGGGCCCTCCGGCTCCGGCAAGTCCACCCTGCTGCACTGCCTCGCCGGGATCGTCACCCCCGACTCGGGGTCGATCACCTACGACGGCCGTGAGCTGTCGACCATGACCGACGCCCAGCGCAGTGCGCTCAGGCGCTCGGAGTTCGGCTTCGTCTTCCAGTTCGGCCAGCTCGTGCCCGAGCTGACCTGCGTGGAGAACGTGGCCCTGCCGCTCCGGCTGAACGGCACCTCCCGCAAGGAGGCCGAGCGGGCGGCGCTGGAGTGGATGCGCCGGCTGGAGGTGGACGACCTGCGCAAGAAGCGCCCCGGCGAGGTCTCCGGCGGTCAGGGCCAGCGCGTCGCGGTCGCCCGGGCGCTGGCCACCGACCCACGCGTGCTCTTCGCCGACGAGCCGACCGGCGCGCTGGACTCGCTCAACGGCGAGCGCGTGATGGAACTGCTCACCGAGGCCGCCCGCTCGTCCAACGCGGCGGTCGTCCTCGTCACCCACGAGGCGCGGGTCGCCGCCTACTCCGACCGCGAGATCGTCGTACGGGACGGCAGGTCCCGGGACATGGAGCGGATCGCATGACCGCACGTCAGTGGGCCCGCGACCTGGGCATGGGGGCCAGGTTCGCGTTCACGGGGGGACGCGAGGGATGGCTCCGGGTCATGCTCACGGCGGTCGGCGTCGGGCTCGGCGTGGCACTGCTGCTGCTCACGACCGCGATACCGAGCGCGCTGTCGGTACGGCACGATCGCAGCGAGGCCCGCGAGGACTACACCTACATCCAGAATCCCCCGCCGAAGGCCGACGACACCCTGGTGATCGCGGACGTCGACACCACGTACGGCGACAAGGAGGTGCGCGGACGGCTGGTGGAGCCCGAGGGGCCGCGGGCGCCGCTCCCCCTGGGGGTGACCGCGTACCCGGGGCCGGGCGAGATGGTGGTCTCGCCCGCGCTCGGGGAACTGCTCGACTCCGGGTCCGGAAGGCTGCTGAGGGAGCGGCTGCCGTACCGCGTGGTCGGCACGATCGCCGAGAGCGGACTCATCGGCTCCCGCGAACTGGCCTACTACGCGGGCGTGGAGAATCTGGCGCCGCGCATCAACGGCTGGCAGGTGGCCCGGATCACCGAGTTCGGCAGTCCGCAGCGGACGGAGCGCTCGGACCCGGTGCTGCTGCTGCTCGTGATGGTCGTCTTCGTGGCGCTGCTGATGCCGGTCGCCGTGTTCATCGCCGCGGCGGTGCGGTTCGGCGGCGAGCAGCGCGACCGCAGGCTCGCCGCACTCCGGCTGGTCGGCTCCGACAGCCGGATGACCCGCCGCATCGCGGCCGGCGAGGCGATGGCGGGCGCGTTGCTCGGGCTGGTCTTCGGTACGGTCTTCTTCCTGATCGGCCGTCAGGTCGCCGGGTCCGTCGAGGTCGTCGGCATCAGCGTCTTCCCGAGCTACCTCAACCCCTCTCCCTGGCTGGCCGTCCTGGTGGCGGTCGCGGTCCCGGCCGCGGCGGTGCTGGTCACCCTGCTGGCGCTGCGCGGAGTGGTCATCGAGCCGCTGGGCGTGGTGCGCACGGCGAAGCCCGCGCGGCGCCGCCTGTGGTGGCGGCTGCTGCTTCCCGTCGTGGGGCTGGGGATGCTCTACCCGATGTTCGGCCAGGGCCGCGGGAACGGCGACTTCAACCAGTACCTGGTGATCGGCGGCGTGACCCTGCTGCTGATCGGGGTGACCGCGCTGCTGCCGTGGGCCGTGGAGACGGTCGTCGCCCGGCTCGGCGGCGGCGGGGTGGCCTGGCAACTGGCCGTGCGACGGCTCCAGTTGAGCAGCGGTACGGCGGCACGCCTGGTCAGCGGCATCGCGGTCGCGGTGGCCGGGGCGATCGCGCTCCAGATGCTCTTCGCCGGAGTGCAGGGCGACTACACCAAGAACTCCGGGAAGAACCTCTTCCGGGCCCAGATGGAGGTCAGCGCGCCGCGAGGCATCTCGCTCACCGGGGCCGCCGAGAAGTTCTCGGCCACGAAGGGCGTGCGGAAGGCCACGGTGCTTTCCCAGGGATCGGTCGGCGACAAGTCCTGGAAGAACGAGGAGGAATCTCGTGTCTCGGCCACGGTGACGATCGGCGACTGCGCCTCCCTGCGCGAGGTGGCGCGCATGTCCTCCTGCCACGACGGGGACGTCTTCGCCCTCAGCGGCAGCGAGTTCGACGCCGACACCGCGAAGCTGGCCAGGCCCGGCCGCGAGCTGTACTTCGACATGTCCTCGGGCGTGGAGCAGGACGATGTTCCGTGGACCGTCCCGGCCACCCTGAAGCCCGCCCGCGCGATCGAGGACCCCATGGGAGAAAGGCGCAGCGGCCTGCTGATGACGCCGGCCGCGGCGCCCCCGCAGAATGCCACGACGGCCTGGGGACAGGTCTACCTGTCGATCGACCAGTCGATCCCGGACGTGCACGAGTACGTGCGCAACACGGCGGCGGCGATCGACCCGATGACGGGCGCGCACGTGTGGGTCGCCACTGAGGAGTCGAAGAAGTTCGCCTCCATCCGCACCGGCCTGTTCGTCGGCGCGACCTGTGTGCTGCTGCTGATCGGGGCGAGCCTGCTGGTGTCGCAGCTGGAGCAGTTGCGCGAGCGGAAGAAGCTGCTGTCGGCGCTGGTCGCCTTCGGTACCCGGCGGCGCACGCTGAGCCTGTCGGTGCTGTGGCAGACGGCGATCCCGGTCATGCTCGGCCTGCTGCTGGCCGCGGTGGTGGGGATGACGCTGGGAGCGGTGCTGCTGAAGATGACGAGCACGACGGTGGCCGTGCACTGGCCGAGCGTGCTGGCGATGACCGGCATGGGCGCGGGAGTCGTCCTCGCGGTCACCCTGCTCAGCCTTCCGCCGCTGCTGCGCCTGATGCGCCCCGACGGCCTGCGCACGGAGTGAACCCCGGGACCGGGCCCCCGCGCCCGGGGGCCCGGTCGCACCCGGGGACTCAGTCCCGGCCGACGCCGTCCAGCACCCGCACCGGCAGGGGCCGCAGGTCCGTGCGCAGAGCGGCGGCCAGTTCCCGGTACTCGGCGGCGCGGGCCGCGCCGGTGCGCATGGCCAGGGCGATACGGCGGGAGGGGGCGGGGTCGGCGAAGTAGCCGGTGAGGAGCTGGTTGTTGCGGGAGGTCTCGACCCTGAGGGCGGTACGGGGCAGCAGGGTGCAGCCGAGGCCGCCGGCGACGAGCTGGACGAGGGTGGACAGCCCCGCGGCGGTCGTCGTCACCGGGGCGTTCTCCCGACCGGCCTCGCGGCAGATGTCGAGCGCCTGGTCGCGCAGGCAGTGACCCTCGTCGAGCAGCAGCAGATTGAGCTCCTTCAGAGCCTCACGCGGGATGCCCTCCCGGCCGCCGAGCCGGTGGTCGAGCGGGGTCACCAGGACGAAGTCCTCGTCGAACAGGGGGAGTTCGACGACGCCGGGCACGCCGAGGGGGACGGCGAGGAGCAGCAGGTCGAGCCGCCCGCCGGCGAGCCCGTCGAGGAGGTTGGCGGTCTGCTCCTCGTGGACCTGGAGGTCGAGGTCGGGGTAGCGGTCGTGGACGAGCCTCAGCACGGTGGGCAGCAGATAGGGCGCGACGGTGGGGATGACCCCGAGCCGCAGTACGCCGGTGAAGGGCGCCCGGACGGCCTCGGCCTCCTCCAGCAGGGCGCCGACCTCCCCGAGCACGGCCTTGGCACGGACGGCGAGCCGCTCGCCGGCGGGCGAGAGCAGCACCTTGCGCGTCGTACGCTCCAGCAGCGTGACACCGAGTGCCTCCTCCAGCGAGGAGACGGCACCGGAGAGGGCCGGCTGGCTCATGCCGATCGACGCGGCGGCGTCCCGGAAGTGCAGATGCTCCGCGACCGCGGCGAAGGCGCGCAACTGGGACAGGCTAGGCTGCCTGCGCTTTCCGAGATTACCGACGGTCACTGATAACCACCTCCGATCAACCCGACCGAGTGTAGCTATTTCTGTAATCAATGCACCGTGTGCCACCATCGGCATCGTCCAACCCATGGGAAACATCAGCGCGACCGGTGTTTCCTCGCTGCAAGGAGAGCGCGTGCTCACTGTCGGTGACAAGTTCCCCGAGTTCGAACTGACCGCCTGCGTCTCGCTGGAGAAGGGCAAGGAGTTCGAGACGCTCGACCACAAGACCTACGAGGGCAAGTGGAAGGTCGTCTTCGCCTGGCCCAAGGACTTCACCTTCGTGTGCCCGACCGAGATCGCCGCCTTCGGCAAGCTGAACGACGAGTTCGCCGACCGCGACGCCCAGGTCCTCGGCTTCTCCGGCGACTCCGAGTTCGTCCACCACGCCTGGCGCAAGGACCACGACGACCTGCGTGACCTGCCGTTCCCGATGATGGCGGACTCCAAGCACGAGCTGATGCGCGACCTCGGCATCGAGGGCGAGGACGGCTTCGCCAAGCGCGCGGTCTTCATCGTGGACCAGAACAACGAGATCCAGTTCTCCATGGTGACGGCGGGCTCGGTCGGCCGTAACCCCAAGGAGGTCCTGCGGGTCCTGGACGCCCTCCAGACGGACGAGCTGTGCCCCTGCAACTGGACCAAGGGCGACGAGACCCTCGACCCGGTCGCCCTGCTGGCGGGTGAGTGACCCCATGTCCCTGGACTCCCTGAAGTCCGCCGTCCCGGACTACGCCAAGGACCTCAAGCTCAACCTGGGCTCGGTCATCGGCAACAGCGACCTGCCCGCGCAGCAGCTGTGGGGCACGGTGCTGGCCACGGCGATCGCCTCGCGCTCGCCGATCGTCCTGCGTGAGCTGGAGCCGGAGGCGAAGGCGAACCTGTCGCCGGAGGCGTACACCGCGGCCAAGGCCGCGGCGGCCGTCATGGCGATGAACAACGTCTTCTACCGCACCCGCCACCTCCTGTCCGACCAGGAGTACGGCACCCTGCGGGCCGGCCTGCGGATGAACGTCATCGGCAACCCCGGCGTCGACAAGATCGACTTCGAGCTGTGGTCCTTCGCCGTCTCCGCCATCAACGGCTGCGGCATGTGCCTCGACTCCCACGAGCAGGTCCTGCGCAAGGCCGGCGTGGACCGCGAGGTCATCCAGGAAGCGTTCAAGATCGCCGCGGTGGTCCAGGCCGTCGCGACGACCCTCGACGCGGAAGCGGCCCTCGCGGAGTAACGCGCACCGCACGACGAACCCCGTCCACCCTCGAAGGTGGACGGGGTTCGTCGTTTCAGCTCTGTTCGGGACCCCCCGAGCCGGACGGCACGGTGGCCGGCTCCGCCGGAGCCGCCTCGGACGCGCGTGCCTGACGCCGCTCCTGCTCACGCGCATAGGCCCGCAGATATCCCACCACCGTGTTCGTCACCGCCACCAGCGGCACCGCCACCACAGCGCCGCCGATCCCCGCGATCAGCCCGCCCGCGGCGACCGACAGGACCACCGCCAGCGGGTGCACCCGCACGGCACGGCCGAGGATGAACGGTTGCAGCACGTGCCCCTCGAGCTGCTGCACCGCCAGCACCACCACCAGGACCATCACCGCGGTGAAGACTCCCTGGGTGACCAGGGCCACGACCACCGCCAGCGCGCCCGACACCACCGCGCCCACCAGCGGGATGAAGGCGAACAGGAAGATGAAGACGGCCAGCGGCACCGCCATCGGCACGTTGAGGAAGTAGATCCCCAGCCCGATGAAGATCGCGTCGATCAGCGCCACGATCACCGTGCCGCGCACGTACGCGGTCAGCGTGCGCCAGGCCCGCGGACCGGCACCGGCCACGCCCGGACGCGCCGCAGCCGGCACCAGCTTCAGCGTCCACTCCCAGATGCGCCGGCCGTCGTAGAGCAGGAACAGCGTGGAGAAGACCGTCAGCAGAATCCCGGTCAGCGCCTCCACGATCACCGTCACGCCCTGGAGGCCGGCCGAGGTGATCTGATCGGTGTTGGCGCCGATCGCGTCCCGCAGGTTCTTCGCTATCTGGTTGATCTGCTTGTCGGTGACATGGAAGGGACTGTTCAGCAGCCACTTGCGCAACTGGTCGATGCCGTCCTGGATCTGGCTGGAGAGCGTGTCGATGTTCTCCATCACCTGCCAGGTCACGAACCACCCGATCAGCCCCATGATGACGAAGCCGAGGATCGCGGTGAGCGCGGTGGCCGGCCCCCGCGGCAACCCGTACCGCCTCAGCCACGCCACCGTCGGCTGGAGCAGCGCCGTGATGAGCAGCGCGGTCACGAACGCGAGCACCACCAGCTGGATGGCGCTGATGGCGCGCATCAGCACCCACACGGTGCCCGCGAGAACCAGCACCCGCCAGCCCGCCTCCGCCGCCACCCGTACGCCCCAGGGCACGGCCTGGGCGGGATCGGGCCGGGCGGGGCCTGCGACCGGGTCCGGCAGGGGCTCGGGGTCCACGTCCGGCTCCGGCCCGGCGGGGTCGGTGTGGTCCTTCTCCACCTCGGCGCGGCGCTCGTCCAACCGCTCACCCATTTCGGTGAGTCCGGTGCCGAGCCGGCCGAGCCACCCTGGCACTCGCGACATGATCCGTCCTCTTCCCCCGTCTCTCCCCACCACTCCCCCTGGAGTCGTCCGGTCCGACCGTACAGGGCAACAGCCCCTCCCCCTAAGACGGGGAGGGGCTGTGCGGAGGTTGAGTTCGGCGGTGGTCCGGCTCAGTACCAGTGGTTGGCCTGCCAGAAGTTCCACGCGTCGCACGGGCTGCCGTAGCGGCTGTCCATGTAGTTCAGGCCCCACTTGATCTGGGTGGCCGGGTTGGTCTGCCAGTCGGCGCCCACGGAGGACATCTTGGAGCCGGGCAGCGCCTGGAACAGGCCGTACGCGCCGGAGGAGGGGTTGACCGCCCGGTAGTTCCAGCTGGACTCGTGGTTCACGATGTTGCTGAAGCACTGGAACTGGCCCGCGGGCACCATCGAACGCGCCATCGCCTGGATCTGCGAGATGGTGTACGAGCTCTGCACCGGGAAGCTGGAGGCGTCGCGGCTCGCGGAACGGCTGGCCGCCGCCTCGAGCTCGGCGCGCTCCTTGGCTTCCTTGGCGGCCTTCTCGGCCCTCTCGGCCTCCGCCTTCTTGGCGATCGCCGTCTGGGCGGCGGCCTTGCGGGCGGCCTGCTCGGCCTCCTTCTTGGCGCTCGCGTCCGCGGCGATGGCCTGCGCGTCGGCCTGCTGCGCCAGGGAGGCGGTCTGCACCTGGGCCTGCTGGCCTACGGGGATGTCCGCGAGAAGCGTCGCGTCGGCTGCCATCGCCTCGGCGTCGTTGTTCTGCGCGGTGCTGCCCGAGGCAACACCGACGACGCTTCCGACAGCGGTGACCGCGGTGGCGGAGGCCACTGCGAATCCCCGGACCGAGATCCGGCTCACACGGTTTCCTTCCAGCATCGCCCGCTTCGGTGACCCTGGCGGACGCAATCGTGCCCCTGGCACTGGCCTCCCAACTGCGGGGTCACGGGAGGCGCGGGCCCGGTGGGCAACTCCCCCGAGGGGAGCGCCACGTGGTGCTCGGGCGGCATACGACGACGCTATGGAGTTGAAGCTGCTGCTCAGGTGTCGCCGTACCGCTGGGGGTACAGATGTGTCGTATGCGGGGCCTGACAGGAGTGAGACTCTGCCGTAATCCAACGCCGCAAGGCAATTCTGAGTTGCGTGTGAAAGCTCACACCTCATTCGGCCCAAGGGTTTTCCCCAAATGCCCACACACGCGGACGCCGCCCGGCTAGGCTCAGGCCTTTGCCGGACGGCGCCAACTCCCGCATCACTCTTGAGGGTGAGCGGATTGGATCAAATGTGCCCGTCCTCCAACATTTCGGTCACAAGGGCCGCGATCTGGGACCTCTCGGACCGGGTCAGCGTCACGTGCGCGAAGAGCGGATGGCCCTTCAGCTTCTCCACGACGGCGACGACACCGTCGTAGCGACCGACCCGCAGATTGTCCCGCTGCGCCACGTCATGGGTCAGAACCACCCGCGAATTGGCCCCGATCCGGGACAGAACGGTCAGCAGGACGTTCCGCTCCAGAGACTGGGCCTCGTCCACGATCACGAACGCGTCGTGCAGCGACCGGCCGCGGATGTGGGTGAGCGGCAGGACCTCCAGCATCCCGCGCGCGGTGACCTCCTCGATGACCTCCCGGGACGTGACCGCCGACAGCGTGTCGAAGACCGCCTGCGCCCACGGGTTCATCTTCTCCGCCTCGGTGCCCGGCAGATAGCCGAGCTCCTGGCCGCCGACGGCGTACAGCGGACGGAAGACCATCACCTTCTGGTGCTGACGGCGCTCCAGGACGGCCTCCAGACCCGCGCACAGCGCCAGCGCCGACTTGCCGGTGCCGGCCCGGCCGCCCATCGACACGATCCCGACGTCCGGGTCGAGCAGCAGGTCCAGCGCGATCCGCTGCTCCGCGCTGCGCCCCTTGATACCGAACGCCTCCCGGTCGCCGCGCACCAGCCGGACGCCGCCCTCGGGTGTGACGCGGCCCAGGGCCTTGCCCCGCTCGGACTGGATCGTCAGACCCGTGTGCACGGGCAGGCCGACCGCCTCCGGGACGTGGAGGTGCCCCTCCTCGAAGAGGATGTCCACCTGTTCACCCGGCAGGGTGAGTTCGGACATCCCGGTCCAGCCGGAGGAGTCGGTGATGGCCAGTTCCGCGCGGTACTCCTCGGCCAGCAGGCCGACGGAGGACGCCTTGATGCGCAGCGGCAGGTCCTTCGAGACGACGGTGACGTCGTACCCTTCCGCCTGCAGGTTGCGGGCGACCGCGAGGATGCGGGAGTCGTTGTCCCCCAGGCGGTAGCCGGTGGGCAGCACGCTGGGGTCCGAGTGGTTGAGCTCGACCCGGACCGTTCCGCCGAGGTCCCCGATCGGGATGGGGGCGTCGAGGCGGCCGTGCCGGACCCGGTAGTCGTCCAGCAGACGCAGGGCCTGCCGGGCGAAGTAGCCGAGTTCGGGATGGTGCCGCTTGGCCTCCAGTTCCGTGACCACGACGATCGGGAGCACGAC
The DNA here is from genome assembly GCF_053598035.1 of Streptomyces sp. NPDC001204. Classification (NCBI taxonomy): domain Bacteria; kingdom Bacillati; phylum Actinomycetota; class Actinomycetes; order Kitasatosporales; family Streptomycetaceae; genus Streptomyces; species Streptomyces sp. NPDC001204. The sequence continues at coordinate 424,884 of NZ_JBSFJL010000001.1, forward strand.
CTCGTGCTCGTCGAAGCGGGTCAGGGCGTTCGGGTCCGCCAGCAGGACGCTGGTGTCGAGAACGTAGGTGCGCCGGTCTGGCTTGTGGCGCTTTGTGCTGGTCACCACGGAAGGACGTACCCCCTCGGATGAGGTCGGGGAGCGACGAGACGGAGGCCGGGCCGGGCGGGCGGGAGTAAGCCGGCCGGTCGACGGCCCCCGCACACGGCGGGCCGAAAACCGGCCATCCACGTCTTCGTCCGTGCTGTTGACCGCACGGTCGGGCTCGTACAAAGGGCCTCCCGGGCGGACGGCCCCGAGCCGTCCGCTGAGATCCGACGCCCGTGGTTCGGGTGTCGACCTGTTTGCCTTATGCCCTCGAAGATGCGCCGCCATGCAAATACGCGGAACGACGCACGAATGAACTCCTCGTGAAGAGGTGGCACCCGGGTGGCGGAAGGGGTATGTCCTCAGCCGCCGTAGCGGCGGCCCCGGGCCGCGTAGTCGCGCAGCGCGCGCAGGAAGTCGACCTTGCGGAAGGCCGGCCAGAAGACGTCGCAGAAGTAGTACTCGGAGTGGGCCGTCTGCCAGATCATGAAGCCGGACAGCCGCTGCTCCCCGCTGGTGCGAATCACCAGGTCCGGGTCGGGCTGGGCCTTGGTGTACAGGTGGCGGCCGATCATGTCGATGTCGACGGACTCGGCGAGGTCCTCCATGGAGGTGCCCCGGTCGTGGGCGTCGAGGAGCATGGAGCGCACGGCGTCGGCGATCTCCTGCCGGCCGCCGTAGCCGATGGCGACGTTGACGACTATTCCGTCGACGCGGGCGGTGGCCTCCTCGGCCTCCTTGAGGGTGGCCTGCATGACCGGCGGCAGCAGGTCCATGGTGCCGACGTGGTGGACGCGCCAGCGGCCGTCGGCGGCCAGGGTGCGCACGACGTCCTCGATGATGCCGAGGAGCGGGACGAGTTCTTCCTGGGGCCGGTCGAAGTTGTCCGTGGAGAGCAGCCAGAGCGTGACGACCTTGACGTCCGTCTCGGTGCACCAGCCGAGGAACTCCTCGATCTTGTCCGCGCCGGCCCGGTGGCCCTGGGCGGTGGTGGACCCGGCGGCCTTCGCCCAGCGCCGGTTGCCGTCCATGATGACGCCGATGTGCTTGGGCACCTGAGCGGGGTCCAGGTGGCCCTCCACCCGGCGTGCGTACAGCCTGACCAGCAGGCCGCGCAGCTTGTCGCGCAGGTTCACGTGTTCGTCAGCCCCTCCGTATGGATCGGACAGGCGCGGCCGGGGGCGTTCCCTGTCCGTGCGGCGGCCTGGTCCGTATGGCGGTCCCCGGGGGCGAAGCCTACCCCCGGCATTCCCAGCGTCCCTCAACAGGGCGCTGCGCGCGCCCTGGTGTATCAGACGCGGGACTCGCGACTCCCAAAGAAAACGGGCCGGTCCGTGGGGGGGAGACGGACCGGCCCGAGGGGGGGTTTCCACCATAACCCTTCGTAAGGGCTGGTGTGTGCCCAGACGCGACAAAATTACTCTCCGAAGTTGTGCGGCGACGCATGGAGATCGCACCGGAGCGCCGGAATCCGACATTCCACACCTGATCATGGCCGAATCGCGACGGAATCAGCGGCGAAGCGGACTGGATCCAACGAGAAGCGAAGAGGCTCGGCCATTTGGGGTCGCACGGCGCGTTGCCCCCGGATCCCTCCCCTGGGCGACCCGGCCGCGTACGCCCGCTTGACGCCGACGGCACCCGCCCCGCACCGGCCTCCGGGCCGGGCGGATACCGCCCATCAGGGGGCCGTGCGGCACCGCGCAGCCCCCTCCACCACGCGGTGCCGACCGCGCGGCTTTGCTCACGCGAATTCCCTTGGTCTGAACTTTACGGGCGGTGAAACGGGTGACGCGAGGGGCAATCGGTAACGATGTGAGAACAGGCGCCCCATTGTGGGTGTTTCACCTCGGCCTGCGGGCCTCGACGAGGTGGCGGGTGCTGTACGCCACGAACGGGCCCCGCGCCTCGATCCGTTCGTGCAGCGCCCGCAGCCGGGGCTCGTACGCCTCGACCGTGAACCCGGGGACCATCCAGACCACCTTGCGCAGGAAGTGCACGACGGCGGCGATGTCGTGGAACTCCATCCGCAGGCGTTCCGCGCGCAGGTCGACGACCTCCAGACCGGCCGCCCGCGCGTCCGCGCTCTCGCGGTCGGGGTGGCGGGCGGCGCGCGACTCCTCCGGCTGGGGCCCGAGGAAGTGCTCGACGAGTTCGAAGACGCTGCCGGGCCCGACGTGCTGTGCGAAGTACGTCCCGCCGGGCTCGAGGACGCGGGCGATCTCCGCCCAGTGCGGGCGTACGGGGTGCCGGCTGACTACGAGGTCGAAGGCGCCGTCGGCGAACGGCAGCGGCGCGTCCTCCGGGGAGTCGACGACCACGACGCCCCGCGGGCGGAGCAGTGCGGTGGCCCCGGCCACGTTCGGCGGCCAGCCCTCGGTGGCGGCGACCAGCGCGGGCGCGGCCCCGGCCCGACCGAGCGCGAAGTCGAGGACCTCCCCTCCCCCGGTCTGCACGTCGAGCACGGCACGGGCCCCGGCCAGCCGGGCGGCCATCGAGACGGCGTACCCCCAGGAGGGCCGCTCTTCGGTGGCCCGGCCCTCGAACCACGAGAAGTCCCAGCCCTCGGTGGGAACGGCGGCCCCCTCGGCGACGAGGTCCTCGTAAGAGCGGGCGGGACGGTGCTGACGGTCTGCCATACAGGTGATCGTCCCTGAAAACAGTCACCCGCCGCCTCCTGAATACGGACGCGCACCTCCTCGGCCGTCCCCCTCCCGCCCGGCCCCTCACGTCCCGCCCCCTCACGTCACCGCGAACGCCCCCAGCAGCAGCCCGGTCAGGGCCCCGCCGAGCATGAACGGCCCCAGTGCGATGGCCGACTTGCGGCCCGCCCGGCGCAGCACCACCAAGCCCAGTCCGTAGCCGGCGCCGTAGAGCAGCCCGGCGAAGGCGCCCACGACGAGAACCGGCCAGCCGTACCAGCCGAGGGCCACGCCGAGCGCCAGGGCGAGTTTGACGTCGCCGAAGCCCATGCCGGCCGGGTTGACGAGGAACAGCACGAAGTACGCGGCACCGAGGACGAGTCCGCCGAGCAGGGCGGTGGGCCACGAGCCCGCAGCGCCGGGCAGGGCGGCGACGGCGCCGAGCAGGGCGACCGTCGCGGCGGCCAACGGCAGCGTCAGCACGTCCGGGAGCCGGTGCACGCGGAGGTCGACGAGCGCCAGCAGCACGCCGGCCGGCGCGGCGAGCAGCCAGACCGCCGCCTCGGGGCGGGGCCCGGTGGCGGCGGCGAGCGCGGCGCAGACGAGCGCGGTAGCGACGGTCACGGCCCGGGCGCTCGGCCCGTACGGTCCGCACCCGGCCACCGCTCCCGTGCAGCGGGCCCGGCCCACCCAGCCCCCGAAAGCGCCGGTGATCGGATGCCCGCCCGGGCACCGGGCGCTCCACGCCTCCCCGGCACCGACCGAGAACCGGTGGGCGGCCCGGGGCAGCAGCAGTCCGGTCCCCGCACCCCACAGCACGGCCACGACGGTCACCAGTACACGCACGCCGGGACCCTAGCCGCGGCGTGCGCGCGGGGCATGGGCCCGTGGACCCATGCGGGGCCCACCGCCCCGCCGGTACGGTCGGCAGGCAGGCAGGCACACGATTCGGCAGGGGGCGGCTCGGCATGGGACGACGCCGGCGTGACGGGCGGGGCAGGCTGATCGTGCACGGTTCGGCGCCGGTGACGGTCCCGCTGGAGCTGGCCACCTCCTACCGGGCCCGCACCAAGGGCCTGCTGGGCCGTGACGCCGTCGACGGCGCGATCCTGCTCTCGCCCGCCAACAGCGTGCACACCTTCCGCATGCGCATCCCGATCGACGTCGCCTACCTCGACCGCGACCTGCGCGTCCTCACCGTCGTCACCATGAGGCCGAACCGCCTGGGCCTGCCCCGCCCGCGCTCCCGCCACGTACTGGAGGCGGAGGCCTGGGCGATGGCGGGGTGGGGGCTGCGGGCGGGGGTGCTGGTGACGGTGGAGGAGGCCGAGTAGGGGCCCAGGCCCTGCGGGGGCGTCACCACGGAACGTTCCGGGGACGGCGGCGCCACCACCAGCGCTCCCCCTTCCGGTCCGCCGCCTCGTCCGCCGCGCGGTGAGCGACCTGTGTTTCCTGTGTTTCCTCGGTGTGCTCACGGAAGATCAGGTCGAGCCGGGCCACGGCGGACCGCAGTGCGTCGGCGCCGGGCTCGCCGGCCTGTCCGACGACGTCCGCGAGGTCGTCCCGGGCCTCCAGGTCACGCCGGAACAGGTCCTCCCGGTAGCGGCCCGAGGGTCGCCACCCGGATTCCAGCCTGCGGCACAGCCTCTCCCACACCCGCAGTCCGTAGTGCAGGTGTCCCTCGAGGCTCGCCACCGGGCCCGTGGGCCGCCCGGCGAGGACGGCGTCGGACAGGGGCGTGCCGACGGGCTCCCGGTCCAGGATCTCCGGGAGCGTCTCCACCGTCGCGTCCGGCAGGTCCGCCACCGGCTCCTCCACGGCGTCGACGCGGTACGCCGTGTCGTCCTCGGTGTCCACCGCCTCCAGGCGGCACCTGACCGAACGACCGTCAGGCGTCGCCACCCAGTAGGCACTCGGCAGTTCGACCTCCGCCGGGTGGAGCACGGAACTGCCCGTCCTCACCGCGAGGCCCCGCGCGAGCCCTCCCTCCGTCAGGCGTCCGGCGGTGCCGTCCTCCACCGTGAGGTCCAGTTCGAGGGCGAGGTCACCCGGCGGCAGCCGGCGGTAGGTGCACAGCACGGGAGCCTCCCAGTGCCGCCCTTCCTGGTCGCCGTCCGCGTCGGCCACGTCCACCGCGTCCTCCGGGACCGCCAGCAGGTCGGCCAGGGCCCCGCGAAGACGGGCCGGCGCCGGCGCCGCGACGGTGAAGAGGTTCGCGATCACTGGTACGTCCCGTCGTAGATCTCCTTGGCCTTCTGCACCTTCGCGGGATTGTTGACGAACTTGGGGTCGCGCTGCAATTGCTGCGACTTGCCCAGGTCGCCCTTGTTCCGCGCGATCTCCTTCAGCGCGGCGTACTCGATGCGGTCCAGTTCGACCAGTCCCGGACCGGACTTGGGGAAGACCGTCCCGTTGGCCTCCACCTCGTACCTGCGGCCGTTGATCTCGTAGGTGTTCCCGTCCGGCGACAGGTTCGCCCGGCCCTTGGCGATCCCCTCGATGTCCGAGCGCACGAGGTCCTCGTTGCCCCTGAGGATCACCGTGTTGCGCTCCTTGACCTGACCGCCCGACGCTCCGCTGATCGTGTGACGCTTGTTGGGGAACTTGAGCGTCTTCCCGCGCGCCGGGCCGGGAACGTCGTCCCCCGCCTGCCACTCATTGGCCGGCCTGCCGCTCTCGCGCCGCGCGTCCTCGGCTGCCTCGTCCGCCTCGTCCGCCTGCTTGCGGGCCTCGGCGGCCTCCTTCTTCGCCTCCTCGTCGCAGTGCCCCTCGGCGAGGATCACGTAACGGGGGCCGCCCGCGGCGAGGACGGTGGTTCCGGTGCCGGCGCCTCCTCCGAGGCCGCCCTCGTAGGGGATCCGGCGGGCGGGCGCTGCGATCGTGCAGCCGGACTCGCGTGCCTTCCGCTCGGCCTCGTCGGCCGCCTCGTCCGCCTTCTTCGCGGCCCGCTCGGCGCCCTCGGCGTCACCCGCCTTGGCCGCCTTCCTGGCGTCCTCCGCCGCCTCGCCGGCCTGCTCCGCGAACTTGCCCAGCCTGCCGAGCTTCCCGAGTTTGCCGAGGTCGCCCACCTTCTCTACTACCTTGCCGACGTCGTAGCCGGGGATGAAGAGGGAGCCGATGTTCCAGACGACATGGGAGACGGCACGGGTCTTCTCGCCGTTGTTCCAGTCCTCGGCCACGTCGTCACCGATGAACATGTCCCACAGGACCGTCCCGCCGGTGTTCAGCGAGGCCCCGCCCCAGTCCCGGACGGCCCCGAAGTAGTCCCCGTCCGACCACTTCTTCCCGGCGTCCTTGGAATCCTCCAGCCAGTCCTGCCCGAGCTGCTTGCCGTAGTCGGCGATCCCGCTGAGGGTGTCCCCCGGGTTCGTGACCATGTCCCAGATCCCGGTGACGTCCCCCCAGACACCGTCGACGAAGATCCCCTCACCCACCTGCTTGAGCTGATCCCCGGCACACCCGAAGAAGGCACCGAAACCGGAGAAACAGCCGTCGTCCTTCTTCTCGTCGGGGCTGCTGGTGTTGTCGGTGTTATCGGTCTTGTCGGCTTCGGTGGTGGGGGTGTCTTCGGTGGGCGGGGTGTCGTCGGTGGCTTGGTCACCGCCGGTGGCCCGGTCACCGCCGGCGGCCTGGGCGCCGTCGTCAGTGGTGGTGCCGCCATCGGTGGTGGTGCCGCCATCTGCCGTGCTGCCGCCGGTCGTGGAGCCACCACCCGTGGTGGTACTGCCATCAGTCGTGCCGCCGCCGCTACCGGCACCGCCACCGGTCGTGCTGCCGCCGGTGTCGCCGGAGGCGTGGGTGTCGGTGCCGTTGCCCGCCGGGGCCGCGCAGCCCGTCCCGACGACCTTGCAGACCTGGGCCTCGATGCTCGCGAATATCTGCGTGCCGAGACCGCTGAGCACCAGCGCCAGCACGATGGCGGCCACGATCGCGACCAGGCCGACGTACTCGACCGCGGTCTGCCCTTCGTCCCCCCGCCGCCACCGGATCATCCGGGCGAGCGAGAAGGGACGGCGCTCGGCCCGCGCCGGCACCGGGAGTTCGTACCACTGCCGGGTCTCGGACTGAAGCAGGAAGTAGAGGATGAGGACGGGCAGGAGGAGCTGGATGCCCCCGCGGGCCGAACCTCCGGTGAGGTTGGCGAGCCCGCCGAGGATCAGCCATACCTGCACGCCGATCAGCGCCCACCGGATCCGTCCCCCGCCCTCCCAGCTCCGCCGGGCGAGCCACCAGCCGAGCACCCCGGGCGCGGCGGCGTAGGCGACGAGGGCGATGACACCGCCGTCGAGGGCGCCGTACGACCCGGCCGTCAGCAGCAGACCGATCCCGCCGAGCACGGTGGCGACGAACAGTGCGTGCACGAGCACCAACGCCGCCGACAACGACCGTGGCATGTGCCCTCCCCCCGGTTGGCGCACAACTCCGCCCGAGGTTAGGGAACGGGCGCCCGCCCGGCATGGGCCCGGAGGCCCAAACGGACACCCAATCAGCGCCGGGGCGTCGCGGCCCGCTCACGACTGGCGGCGTACGCCGTCAGTTCTGGCTGCGGGGGAACGTGACCTCCACTCGGCGGTTCTTCTTGCGGCCGTCCTCCGTGGAGTTGTCCGCGATGGGGTACTGCTCGGCGTAACCCCGCACATCGAAGGTGATGTTGGGGTCGTTCAGCTCCTGGGAGAGGACGTCCTGGACGGCGTTGGCGCGCTGCTTGGACAGGACCACGCCGTGCGCGTGGGTGCCGAGGTTGTCCGTGAAGCCGAAGACACGGACCTGGCTCGCGTTCTGCTTCTTGATCTCCTGCGCGATCGTGTTGATCCGGGACTTCGCCCGGTCGCTCAGCTTCGCGCTGTCCTTGGCGAACAGCACCTCGGCCTGGAGCGCGAACGTCACGTCCGTGTTGGTGTCCTCACGGCGTTCCTCGCCGCCCTGCTCCTCGACCACGGACTTGATGTCCAGCACCTTGGCTGCGGCGAGGGTGGCCCCCTCGGGCAGTTTCAGATCGGGATCGCTCGGGTCGATCTTCACGGGGGCGGAGGCGGAGGGCTCGGTGCCCGGGGGGACGCTGGGGCCACTGTCGGCACGGGCAGCCACGGCACCGTAGAGGTTCGCGACGGTCATGACGCCGGCGGCTGTGAGGGCCAGGGTGAGACGGGTGTGGGTCATCGGGGCCTCACCCGGAGATCTGAATGGTGGCGGCCGGGAACTGGGGAAGCTGGAAGGTGACCTCGGAGGTGCTGGAGGGCGGCGACGGGAACTGCATGAAGACCCCCACGGACTGCCCCGGCTTGACGGCCGGGAAGCCTGTCGTGGTAAGGGGACGGCCGTCCGTGTCCCGTAGCACGTAGTAACGCTTCTTACTCTTGGCGTCCACCAGAGTGGCACCGCCGAGAGAAACTCCGTGTCGAAGGATCTCAGTCTCGTCACCGCTCAACTGCGCTGGAACGTTGGCTACTTTCGAGCCATCGTTCTTCAGAGTGCCGTTCACGGTGACGAAGCCGCCCGAGTCTCGCTTGGCTTCGGTGATTTGCAAGAGAAACCCGTCGGGCCCCGTCAGCTCGGCGAGGGGCTGTTCAGACTGCCCCTCCTGAGCACTCGGATCGGATCCGCCGCCCTTGGATGCGGACGCCGAAGCATCCGGCTTCTTGTCGTCGCCACCGCCACAACCGGCCGCGCCGAGGGCCAACCCGACCGCCGCGGTCAACGCGACCAACCCTCTACGGGCCTTCGCAGTGAACCGAATGCTCATCACTCTGATTCCTTCATCACTCGTCGTTCGCTTAGTCGGCCAGATGAACGTCGAAGAGGTCCTCGGGTCGCGGCAGGTCCGTGAGATGGTGCGGATCGAGGTCCCAATACCTGTTCTTGCAGGTGAGTCGCGGGAGTACGTCCTTGTCCTCCGAACCCTCAAGGGGCGGATCGAAGGTGCACAGCGGCTCGATGACGGCGCTGGCGTGCGCCCTGGAATGTTTGCCCTCCGTGCCGGGAACGACGGACTCCCCGACCGACTTGTCGGTCTGGACGTACACCGTGTACCTCAACAACGAAGGCTGGCAGTCGTCCACGTGGGCCTCGTTCTGCTGTGCCAGTTGGTACGCGCGCCAGCAGCCGTTCATCAGGGCCGCGTTGCCGTCCAGGAGGTCCTGCCACTTGGTCGGATCCAGCACGGTGCCCGCCCACTCGCCCGCGAGTTGGTCCCGGGTGTCCTGCGCCGCTGCCAGGGCCGCCGCGTCTGCCGCCGTCTGCGCCCCGTTTCGATTGGCCGCCGCCTGGCCGACCGCCAGGTATGCGAACGCGAGAAAGAGCAGGCCCCCCACCACCATGATGTAGATGGGGAATGCCTGCCCTGAGTCGTCCCTGCGCGTCCGCGTCACCCGCCGGTGACCTCGGTGACCTTGTCCTTGATCGCGTTGTAGATCGACTGGCCGATGTCCGTGCCCGTGATCGCCAGCACGATCGCCACCACCACCGCGATGATGCCCAGGTACTCGACCGCGGTCTGCCCCCTGTCGCCGGCGCGGCGCCGCATCGCCTCGGCGGTGGTGTTCTTCCAGCCGTTCACGCGGACCTTGGTCGCAACCGCGGTCCTCAGCATCAGGTCGCTCATGGTGTTCCCCTCCGGGTTCGGTCTCGGTGCCGCTTGCGACACCGGAAACGTATGCCGGAACACCCCGTCCGCCAGAGGGTCCCCGGACCCAATCCCGGGCCCAAAGCGAGACCCGGCCACGCTTCCCCCGTACCTTCGTCATCACGCCTCACCCCAGCCCTCGTGACGAACCCGGGGCCGTGCCCAGCCACTTGGCGGCGGCCTCGGAGCGGCTGGTGCTGTGCAGCTTGGCGAAGATGCGGTTGATGTGGTTCTTGACGGTCTTCTCGCTGATGAAGCAGGTGGCGGCGATCTGCTGGTTGGTCATGCCGGTCGCGATGAGGTCCATGATCTCCGCCTCCCTCGCGCTGAGTTGGAACCTCGACCTGTCGACGGCGGCCGGACGGCCACCTGTCCATCCAGACGAAGACTGTCCCACATCCGGTTGCAACTGCGAAAGACGTGAAGCAGATGTGGCTGGTTCATGCGACGTTGGGAAGGTGTGATCGTGTGCGATCGCACCCTCCACCGATTGGTCCCGGCGCAGCCGGGCCACCAGGGCGCCCGCCGCCGTGGGAGTGAAGTGGGCCCTGCCCTCCTTGACGTCACGTACGGCGGTGACGAGTTGGTCGGCCGTGAACTCGCCGTGGACCAGGTAGCCGCCCGCACCCAGGCGCAGGGCCTCCTGGACGATCTCCGACTCGCTGCTGTAGGTCAGCATCATGACCGGGGCGATGCGGACCAGGTACGGCAGCGCGGAGAGGCCGTCCACGCCGGGCATGCGGACGTCGAGCAGGACGACGTCGGGACGGTGCTGCTGGGCGGCCTCCCAGGCGGCGCGGCCGTCGGCGGCCTCGGCCACCACCGTGATGTCCGCGCGGCCGGAGAGCAGGGCCGTCAGGCCGGCGCGGACCACGGGGTTGTCGTCGGCCACGACGACGCGCAGGGGCGCGGCCGGTGCGGGCTGTGGGAAGCCCTCGAAGGGGTTGGGAGTCGTCTGGTCCGGCACGGCGGCGGCCTCCTCTCTGGGTCGTGGAGCAGGGATGGATGGCAGGACGGTCATACGGTCGGTGTCGTCAGGGCTCCCAGGGGCAGTTCGAGGCGGACCTCCGTTCCCTTGGGGTGGGCGCCGCGGCCGATACGGACGCGGGCACCGACCGAGGCCGCCCGCTCGACCATGCCGACCAGGCCGAAATGGCCTGCTCGGCGGAGCTGTTCGAGGCTGGTGCCGGGCGGCAGGCCGCGCCCGTCGTCGTACACGCTGATGCGCAGCAGGTCGCCGTGGACGCCGGCGCGTACCTCGACGTGGGTGGGCTCCGCGTGGCGGTGGGCGTTCTCCATCGCCTCCGACGCGATGGTCAGGAGCTGGCGGGCCACGGCCGGCGGCACCGGCGGCACGCCGGGCTCGCCGATCGGGCGGTAGGCGGCGGACAGTCCGGTCCGGGATGCGAAGTGCCGGGTGCGGGCGGCGAGTTCGACGAGCACGTCGGTGCCGTGTTCCGGGTCGTTCTCACGGCGCAGGTCGGTCAGCAGTTCGCGGGCCTCGGCGGCCGCCCGGCGGGCCGAGCGGGCCACCAGTTCCGCCTGCTGCCTCACCAGAGCCGGGTCCATGCGGTCGGCGCCCGACGAGCCCGCCAGGCCGTCGGCGGCCATGGCCACGCCGTGCAGGGTCTTCGCCACCGAGTCGTGCATCTCGCGGGCCAGGCGGGCCCGTTCGGCGCCGACCGCCTCGGTGACGGCGAGGCGGGCCTGGACCGTGGTCAGGGCCTGGGTGGCCTCGCCGAAGCGGAGGAGCAGGTTGCGCAGGGTGACCCCGGCCGCTCCCGCGATGACGCACAGGCCGGGGAGGAGGGCCGCCTGGGCCAGGTCCGGGGACAACTCCTTGGAACTGGTGGAGACGACGAGCAGGATCAGCGACTGGAGCGAGGCGAACAGGCCCGCGCCGCGCCAGCCGTAGACGAGACCGGCGAGGAGGGGCGTGCAGACGCTGACGTAGGCCAGCGTGCTGTCCGGGCCCGCCGCGATCAGGAGGAGGGCCCCGAAGAGGGTGTCCAGGGCGAGGAGAGTGGGGTGCCTCAGGAGCAGGGGGCCGAAGCGTTCCCAGTCCCTGAACAGGACGTACGAGCCCATGAAGGTGACGACGACCGCGGCGCTGACCAGGCGGGTGGCCAGGCCGGGCGCGGCGTTGAGCAGGGCGACGGGGGCGGAGAGGGCGATCATCGCGAGGCGGAAGGCGAAGACATGACGGCACATCGCTTGCAGTGCGCTGATCTGCAGTCTTTCCGGCTCCGGGGTGGGGGGCTGGCCCGGCGGAAGCTGGGCGGGAGCTTCGGCCTCGGCTCCGCCTTCGGCCCGGCTCTCGGTTCCGCCCGCAGCGCCCGTGCGGGCGTCGTCGCCAGGTGCGGGTGGCCTCTGTGGGCGGCCGTCACCGTCGGCGGCCGTCCGTCCGTGCGGCGGCTGCGGCACCCCGGGCGACGAGGCCTCCGCCGGTTCCCACCCGGGCGGCAACGCCGGCGTCACCGACGTCACCGGGATGTCCGGCGCGCCCGTGCGGACGTGGGCCGGGAGGACCGTGCCCGCCGGAGGGGTGGTGATCTCGGGGATCCTCGGGCGGCGGCGCAGCAGCCCGGTGCGTTCCTCCGTGGTCGCCATGTCCTCGTCGCCCCCCTACTCGCCCGTACCCGTGAGGGAGCCGAAGTCCACGCCCGAGCCGAGGATCAGGCCCGCGCCGAGGAGGATCATCGTGGCCGGGACCATGAAGGTGGTGATCATCATGGTGGCCTTGGGGACCGCGCGGGCGGCCTTGCGGCGGGCGTTCTGCGCGTCGGTGCGGCGCATGTCCTTGGCCAGGGAAACGAGGGTGTCGACGATCGGGGCGCCCAGTTCCTCGCCCTGCTGCAACGCCGTCACGAACATGGCGACCTGTTCGGAGTCGTTCCTGCGCCGCAGCTCCGCGAAGGCCTGGCGGCGGCTCATGCCGAGGTCCATCTGGCGCAGGGTGATGCGCAGTTCGTCCGCCCAGGGGCCCTCGTACTTGTCGGCGACGCGGTCCAGCGCCTGGCGGAAGCCGAGGCCCGCGCTCACCACGACCGCGAGCACGTCGAGGAAGTCCGGCAGCGTCCGCTCGATGACGTCCTTGCGGATGCGGATCGCCGACCAGATGCCGACCTCGGTCCAGAAGGCGCCGAAGGCGAGCAGGAGCAGGGCCACGAAGAGCTGGCCCCGCATGAGGAACACCACTCCGCCCAGGCCGCCCAGGAATCCGTAGACCGCGTGCCGGGCCGCGTAGCGGTCGATCGTCAGGCCGCCCGGGTTGCCCGCCAGGTCGATCTTGCGGCGGTACCTGGCCACCCTCTTGGGGCCCATCAGGCGCAGCACGGCGGGGGCGTAGCGCATGCCGAGGCGGTCGACCAGGGAGTCCACCGCGCCAGTGCGGGTGGAGCCCACCTCCAGGGCCAGCGCCAGGTCGTCGGGCAGCCGGGCGTCGGCGCGGTACATGCGGATGCCGGCGAAGACGCCCCAGACGCCGAGGCCCATCACGAGTGCGAGCAGCAGTGCCATCCCTCTTCCCTCCTTCCGGGAACCCGGCTAGACGTCGATGCGGGACATGCGGCGGATGAGGATGAAGCCGACGGCGTAGAGAGCGAAGGCGATGATCACCGCGCCCTGGCCGATCGGCGAGGCGGTCATGCGGTCGAGGGCGCCGGCCTTGACGCCGTTCATGAGGAACAGCGCGCCGATGCCCAGCACCGGGACCGCGTAGGAGGTCATGTTGACCTGGGAGAGCTGGGTGCGGACCTCGCGGCGGGTCTCCTTGCGCTCCTCCAGGGTCTCGGTGAGGTTGCGCAGGGCGCTCACCACCTGGCCGCCGGCCCGGTTGGACAGGACCAGGGTGGTGACGAGGACGACCAGCTCGCGCGAGGGCAGGCGGTCCGTGAGCTCCGCCAGTGCGTCGTCCATCGATGCGCCGAGCGCCAACTGGTGGGCGACCTTGGCCAGTTCCACACCCGCCGGGGCCTCGAGCTCCTCCGCCGCCATGCCGACCGCGGTGCGCAGGGCGAGGCCGGCCTGGGTGGCGTTGGCCAGGATGCGGGCCAGTTCGGGGAGTTGGTTGATGAACTTCTCGATGCGTTTCTGGCGCTGCCAGTTGAGGAACTGCACCGCCGCCCAGATGCCGAGCAGGCCGGCCAGCGGGCCGAAGAAGGGGGCCAGGGAGGCCTGGCCGATCAGCCAGAGGGCGGCCACGGTGGCGAGCATGTAGACGAAGAACTCGCCCGGGGTGACGTCCAGGCCGGTCGCGGCGAGCCTCAGCTCCAGCCTGCGGCCGAGTTTCGTACGGCGCAGTCGGCGGTCGAGGTTGGGGAAGCGGCGCCGGCGGCCGACCGGGATCCGTCCGGTCTGGGAGAGCCGGTCGACGAGGGCCGCCCGCTGGGCCTTGCCGGAGGTGTAGGCGTGCAGCCCGGCGACGGCCAGGACGCAGGTCAGCAGGGTGACGCCGGTGGTGAGGGTGACGAGGGTGCTCAGATCCATGGGGACGGTTCCTACCTGGCTTCTCGGATGGCCAGCTGGTCTGCGGACTGGGCGACGCCGAAGGCCTGGGGGATGGGCTGGCTCGCCATGTAGAGGCGGTCGGCGGTACGGCGTGGCAGCGGGTGGTATTCGAAGGCGCCGTAGATCCGGCCGTCGGCCGCCATCGGCTGCGCGGCGAAGCGGGCCACGGTGGCCAGCCGGTACGGCTCGCTGCCATGGCTGTCGAGCAGGGCGATCTCGGTGACGCGGCGGGCGCCGTCGGCGAAGCGGGTGAGCTGGACGATCACGTCGACGGCGCTGTTGATCTGGTCGTGCAGGGCGACGAAGGGGATCTCCACGTCGGACATGGAGGCGAGGGTCTGCAGGCGCATCAGCGCGTCCTCGGCGCTGTTGGCGTGCACGGTGGCGAGCGAGCCGTCGTGGCCGGTCGACATCGCCTGGAGCATGTCGAGCGACTCGCCGCCGCGGACCTCACCGACGACGATGCGGTCGGGCCGCATGCGCAGCGAGTTGCGCACCAGGTCGCGGATGGTGACCTGGCCGCGGCCCTCCACGTTCGGCGGCCGGGACTCCAGCCGGATCACGTGCGTCTGCTGGAGCTGGAGTTCGGCGGAGTCCTCGATGGTGATGATGCGCTCGCCCTCGGGGATCAGTCCGGACAGGGCGTTGAGCAGGGTCGTCTTCCCGGTGCCGGTGGCTCCGGAGACGATGACGTTGAACTTCGCCTGCACCAGGCCGGCCAGCAGGTACAGCATGTGCTCGTCGAGCGAGCCGAAGCCGATCAGCTCCTGGAGGGTGAAGGAGCGCGGGAAGCGGCGGATGGTGAGTGTGGGGCCGGTGAGCGAGAGGGGCGGGATGATGACGTTGACGCGCTCGCCGGAGGGCAGGCGGGCGTCGACCATCGGGTTCGACTCGTCCACACGGCGGTTGACCGTCGAGACGATCCGCTCGATGGTCTGCATCAGCTGGTCGTCGGAGGCGAAGCGGATGGGCAGTTGCTCGACCCGGCCGCCGCGCTCGACGAAGATCGCGTCGGGTCCGTTCACCATGATCTCGGTGATGGAGGCGTCCTCGAGGAGGGGTTCGAGGATGCCCAGGCCCAGGGCCTCGTCGACGACCCGGCGGATCAGCTGCGAGCGCTCCACGGTCGACAGGACCGGGCCCTCCCGGCTGATGATGTGCCCGAGCACCCGCTCCAGCCGTGCCCGGCGCTCGGCGGCGGCCAGCGAGCTCATCTCCGCGAGGTCGATCTCCTCCAGGAGCTTGGCCCTGTAGGAGGCGACGAGGTGGCCGTCCTCGCCCCGGCTGCCTTTCTCCTCCGGGGAGTTGATGCGTGCGCGGAGGCTCATGGGTCCGGTGCTCCTCGCTCCTGGTCGGTGGTCGAGTCGGTCCTGGTCGGTACTGCCGAGCCGGTCCTGGCTGGTGCTGCCGAGCCGGCCCTGGCCGGTGGTCGAGCGGTCTCAGTGGTCCAGCGGTCTCAGTCGTCCAGCGGTCTCAGCGGTCTCAGCGGTCCGTTTGGTCTCAGTGGTCGAGCGGCATGGTGGCGGTCTTGTGGGCCCGGCCGAAGTTCCAGCCGGGGACGATCGAGGGGATGTCGACGCCTGCGGTGACGGTGACCTCCTTGCCGCCGTACGAGGCCGGGCAGCTGGTGCCGTCCGCCAGCCAGCCGCTGACCGCGTTCGCGCAGGCCTGCTCGGCTCCCTGCCGGAGCGAGGCCGCGCGCGCCCCCGCGCGGGCGGCCGTTCCGGCCTGCTGGGCCGTGTAGGCGATCAGCCCGATCTGGATGACGGCCATGGCGAGCAGCATCAGGATCGGGATGAACCCCAGGTACTCGATGGCGACTTGGCCCCGGTCGTGGCGGCGGTCGCGGCGTACGTCCTCGTACGGCATGTCAGTTCGTCGCCTCCTCGACGGCGCCGGCGTGACCCGTGACCGTGAAGGGGAAGTCGATCGCGCCGGGGAACAGGACGGGCACCTTGAGGCCGACGCGCGCGCGTACGTAGCCGTTGCTCGTCTCACAGCCCACCTCAGCCCCCCTTCGCCACGCGGCCGACAGCTTGTCGAGCCCGGCCTGTTGGCAGGCGGCGCCCCTGGTGCCGCGATCGGCCGCCGTCCCCGCCCGTACCGCCTCGTCCGCAGCATTCCCCGCAAGCGTGTACGTGTACCCCAGCAGCACGCACTGCCACAGCAGCACCAGCGTGATGAGGATCGTGGGCGTCATGCCGAGCAGTTCGACGGCGACCTGCCCGCTGTCCGAGCGGAGCCGCCCGGCCGGCGGCCTCTTCCCTGTGCTCGCCCGCACGTTCATCCCCCTGCCTCCCTGCGGCGCCGGAAACTCACCGACCCCCGGTCGCCCCGCAGCCGCCCGCCCTTGCGGTCGCCCTCGGGTGCCTTGACGATGCCCAGCTCTCCGGCGAGCCCCCACAGCGCCTGTTTGACCGTGCTCTTGCTCTCCAGTTCGTGGATGCGTCCTGCGTCCACCGCGCCCTGGAGTTCCTTGAAGCCCGCGGGGATCGCCGTGGCCGCCACCGGTGTGCCGGTGATCTTGTGGATGAGCGGCGGCTGGATCTCGGTCGACCGGGTGTGGCGGTTGACGACGACGGTCGTCTCCTCGGCCTTGCGGATCTGCAACCGGTCCCACATCCGTACGGTCCGCTTGGCCGCGCGCACCGCGACCACGTCCGGAGTGGTCAGGAGCAGCGCGGTGTCGGCCATCTCGACGGCCGCCGCGCTCGCCCCGCTCATCTGGGCGCCGCAGTCCAGGACGACGATCTCGTAGCGGGACCGCAGCGCGCTGACGATCTGGCGGGCGGCCCGGTCGGTGACCTCCTCGCCGCGCTCGCCCTCGCCGGGCGCGAGCAGCAGCGCGAGCCCGCTGTCGTGGCGGAAGATCGCGTCGGCCAGGACGCGTGGCGAGATGTCGGTGATGGCGGCGAGGTCGACGACCGAGCGACGGAACTGGACGTCCAGGAAGGAGGCGACGTCACCGGACTGGAGGTCCATGTCGACCAGGGCCGTGCCGCGCCCGGAGGCCTGGGCGGCGAGGGCGAGTTGTATCGCCGTGAGGGTGGCGCCCACCCCGCCCTTGGCTCCGCTCACGGTCACCACCCGGCCGCCGGCCCCGGTGAACACGTCGCCGCCGTGGCCCAGGTGGCGCCGTACGCCCACCGACCACTGGGCCACCGCCTGTACGCGGCTGACCAGTTCCTCGTAGCTCAGCGGGAGGGCGACCAGTCCTCGCGCGCCCGAGTCCATCGCGGCCGAGAACAGGCCGGGACTGGCGTCGGAGGTGATGAGGATGACGCCGACCGCCGGGAAGCGCAGGGCCACTTCGCGGATCAGCTCCAGGGCCGGCACCGGGCCGATCCGCTCGTGCACCACCACGATCTCGGGCAGTTCGTCGACGGACTCGGCGGCCAGGCGCGCCAGCGTGTCGATGAGCTGGGTGGAGTCGACGACCGGGGCCACCGGCTCGGTGTCGGGGAGCTGGCTGAGCAGGGTGGTGATGGACCGGGCCGCGTCGGGGTCGCCGACGGCCGGAAGGATCCTGGTGGTCATGCCTGCCGGCCTCTCACTTGTCTTTCGCGAGTTCGTAGGTCCGGTCCTTGGCCGGGACGCTGGTGTCGCTGCCGGGAGCGACCAGCGCGAGCCGGACCCGCTGGGCGAACGACTCGGCGTACGTGATGCGCTGGGCGTCGATGGTGGACAGCGCGAAGGTGATGGGGACGGCGTCGGTGGTTTGCTGGGCCCGGTTGTCGGCGTTCGGCTGGAGCGCGGTGATCCTGCCGACGTCGAGGACCTTGGCGTTGGTCACGATGATCTTGGACTGGGCGGGATCGCCCTGCCGCTGTCCGCCGAAGGTGGCGTAGACGTTGACCGTGGAGCCCGGTGTGATCTTGCCGGCCACGCCGGTCGCCGCGTCGATCATGATGGCGACCTCCTGCTGCCCCGGCTGCAGGGCGGGCTGGTTCACGATCATGTCGCTCTGGAGCAGGGAGCCCTTGCGCAGTGTGGTGACCGCGATCTTGCCCTGGATCTGCCCGAGGTCGGTGACGGCGTTCGGCGACAGCCACCGTTTGGGCATCTTGACCTTCTCGAACTGGCCCGTGCTCAGCGTCGTGTACGGCGCCACGTCGGTGCGCAGCTGGTAGGCGGCGACCTCCGGTCCGACTTTGGACTTGACGTCGCTGATGACGGAGAGCACGCCCGCGAACGCGGCGAGGGCGCAGATGACGGACAGGATCAGGAGTATCACGCCGCGGCGCTGACGGGAGTTCATGAACCGTGCAACCTCATTGGGATATCGGTCGGCGAAGTCGAGCGGAATCGAATGACGGTGGTGCCGGTGGTTCAGGTACTCATCCGGTGGGGGTCCGGCTCTCGGGGACGGGTGGGGTGGCCGAGCAGAAGACGCAGCGGTCTCCGATGACATCGATGCCGCACCAGTGGCACACACCCTGGCGTACCGAGGTGACCAGTTGGTAGAGCACCGACAGGTCGGGCAGGTACGTGCAGAACTCGATCAGCTTGCCGGTGCCCCACCAGGTGGCCGACTCGGCCGGCAGGCCGGCCTCGCGCAGCCCCAGCGCGTTCCACGCGGGGGCGAGGGTGGAGCCGACCCAGTCGGACTGGAGCTGGCCCTTGGCGAGCAGCATCCAGCTTCCGAAGTCCGGCCCGGTCAGGGTCGCTTCGGGGCCGATCCGGACGAGCTGCGGTTCCGGGTGGGCGATCACGCCGAACTGGCTGCCCGGAACCCAGGACTTGGCGTGCGCCTTGAGACCGACGGGGACGCGGTCGAGGCGCGCGACCGAGGCCAGGACGGCGCCGGCGTGGATGTAGTGGGTGAGCAGCCGGCCGGCCGAGGCGAGCACGCCGGGGCTGAGGTCGCAGGAGGCGAGCTGGCGCAACTGGCGGGCGAGGACGGCGAGTCCGAGCGGCGGCAGGTCGGGCCGGAACAGTGCGATGCGGTCGCTCTCCAGCAGCGAGCGGACGGTGTGCAGCCGCCGTTCCACCCCGCTGGGGACGGCGTCCGAGCACACCACGACGACATGCCCGTGGTGGTCGATCAGGGCCTTCATGGCGTCGAGCGTCTGCTCCAGCGGCTGCCGGTCCAGGTCCTTCAGGACGACGGCGGGTACGGTCCGCTCGTCCTGCGCGGGCAGCGCCATGTCGGCACTCGTCACAGCGATGGCAGTGGACACGCGCAGCTCCCCGTTAGACGCCTGTCGGCCCGCCGGTGGTCGTCCGGCACACCGAGTTGACTTCACTGCGTGACTACCTCAGCACTGTATCCACGCCTCTGTGACCGGAGAACAGCGATTCTGTACCTGGCCGGGAACTCTCCTTGCGCAAGTCATTTCAAACCGGGGCAGGCTGAGCATCCCGACCCGGCCCGAAAGCATGGGCCGACGGCAACTCGTTGACGGTGGGCCCCGGTTTGGGCCCGCGGGCCCACGCCGCCACGGTCGCCCGCACCTACGCTCGCCGACCGGAATGGCGCTTGCCACTGTGCGAGGAGGGGTGCCGCATGGCTCGCGGGGGCGGCAGACGGACGTGCCGGAGGGCGTACGGGTACGACGACTCGGGCGCGAGCGCCACCGAGTACCTCGGCATGGTCGTGGTCGTCGTCGCCGTCGTGCTCGGCATCGGCGCCACCGGCATCGGCCGGACCGTCCACGACAGGATCGCCGCCGAGATCTGCAGGGTCACCGGCGGCGCGGACTGCGGCGGGAGCCCGCAGGGGGACGACCGGGCCCTGACCGACGCCGACTTCGAGCCGGCGCTGTGCCAGGTCTCGACGGTCAGCGACAAGGCGGGCTCCAAGGCGAAGATCCTGTTCTGGGAGATCGGCAAGGAGTACGGCTTCCAGGAGCAGCACCTCAAGGCCCACACGGACGTCAACCACGACGGCAAGGTCGACGACCAGGACGAACTGGTCTACCTCACCTTCACGGACGCGGCCTCCGTCGGCGCCAAGAAGGATTTCAAGCCCGGGCTGAAGCTGGGAAAGGCCGGCACCGACAAGGTGGAGCTGGGCGCCGGGATCAAGGTGACCAACGGCGACACCTGGGTGTTCGAGAGCCCGGAGGAGGCGCGCAGGTTCCGCGACGACGTCGAGAAGCTCCAGATGTACCAGACGCGGCGCCGGTCGCCGGGCGGCGCGGACGCGAGCCTCGGCGACAGCATCCTCTACCTCTTCGGCACCGGTCCCCTCAAGGACGAGGAGGACACGGAGAACCGGGTGAAGAAGGCGCTGGGCGACAACCGGAGGATCACCTACGGCAAGGTGGGCCTGGAGGCCTCCGCGGCGGCCGGCCTGAAGATCTCGGCGGGCGACGACAAGAAGCTCAGCGCCGCGCTCGGCGGCAACTTCAAGTACTCGCCCGAGATCACCTGGACCGACAACGCCTACAAGAACACCAAGTCGTACACGTACTCCTCGTCGATCGAGTACGGCACCAGGGCGAGTTACGAGGCGGGCCCGGTCAAGGGCGACGCCTCGGCCTCCACCACCCGGACCGGCACCATCACCGTCACCTACGACAAGTCCACCGGCAAACTGGTCGGCGTCAACATGACCCGCACCGTCGAGCAGGGCGGCCAGAAGGCCGGGGCCGGAATCAGCGGGGGGAACGGCAAGCCGGGCAAGGACGAGCGCGGCGGCGGGGTGAGCGGGAAGGGCACCGACGGCTCCACCGGCATCGAAGTCGTCACCACCTCCCTGAGCTTCGACCCCGGTCCCGCCGGAGACCGGGACCGGGCCGTCGCCGAGCAGTGGCTGAGCAGCACCAACGAGCAGCTGGCGACGCCCTTCCAGTACATGTTCGACGACCACGCGCCGACCCGGCGGCCCGGCGCCGACGACCCCTTCGGCCAACTGGTCTTCGACAAGGGGATGTCCAGCAGGATGACGTACACCGGCCAGGTGAACGCCGCTGAGTACGGCTTCGAGCTGAACCTCGGGCTCAGCCTCGGCCTGTCGGTCAGCACCGAGCAGAAGGCGGAGACCCTCACGGACGCCCGGTTCCTCGGCGCTCCGAACGGAGACCGCCGGTCCTACGTCCCCTACAGCTACTGTGCCGAGTGATCGCGCCGACAGGAGGGCTGGTACGCCGATGAGGACACGACTGCTGATCGCGGGCCTGCTCGCCGCCGCGGCCGCCCTCACGGGCTGCGGCAAGGGCGACGCGGGCTCCGCCTCCGTGCCGGACGGCTGGGGCACGCTGAGCACGAAGGGCGTCTCCGTGTCGTATCCCGCGGGCTCCGGGGGTTACGTCGAGCAGAGCGCGGCCGAGCGCGGCAAGTACAACGCGGCGGCGGCCGTACGCGAGGAGTCCGGACGGAAGGTCTCGGTCATCACCGTCCAACTGGACTTCACCCGGGCCGACTCCGCGGAGCAGGCCGCCATCGCCGCCGAGGCCGGGATCCGGATGGGCGCGAAGGTGGAGGGTGAGAAGGACGTGAAGCTGAGCGGCACGGACCGGGCCAAGCGGATCGACTTCACCTTCGACTCGACCGGCGAGGACGGCGACCCGCCCAAGGGCACGCCGATCCGGGGCGTGATCCTGACGGGCCTGGACTCGGCCGACCGGACCTTCGCGATCCGGATCGACGCGGCACGGGGCGTGCTGCCGTCCGCGGACCTGCGCGGGATCATCGACTCGGTGCGGGTGCACTAGCGGTGGGGGCGGAGGTGCGGGTCCGGTGATGCCGCTGGTCCGGGCCTGGGCGGTGGGTGTGGTGGTGCTCGTCGTCACCGAGTACGCGCAGATGACGCTGCTGTACGGGAATCTGGTCGGCCCGCGGGGCGTGGGCTCGTTCGGCGCCGCGCTGGCACTGGTCCACCTGCCGAACCTGGTGTGCGTCGTGCTGGCGACCTGGGCCGCGGCTCGGGTGCATCCGGCACCGTGGCGGGAGGTTCCCGCGCGGCACGCGGTGGCGGGGTGCGCGGTGCCGGTGGCGGCGCAGCTGCTGACGGTGTCGCTGCACTGGGATCGTGCGGGACTGTCGTCCCTGGCGATGTGGATGTCGACCGGGGTGCTGCTGGCCGGGTGCGCGCTGGGCCTGCTGCTGGAGCGCTGGCAGGAGGAGGCGCGGCCGTAACCGGAGTGCGCGACAGGGGCGTTGGACCGGGCACGACTTTGGTCTGGACCTCTTGACAAGCCAAATGGTCTGGACCAACTTGTAGACCAAGCGGTGGCCACCGTTTGTCCTGCCCTCCCCTTCACCCCCCTCTCCCCCACCGGAGGCCCCAGTGGACCGCGTACCAGGCATGCCCAGACCCAGAACACGACGGCTGCGCCTGTGGTCGGGAGCCGTCACCGCCGCCCTCGCCCTCTCCTTCGCCGGGGCCGGGCAGGCGTCGGCGGCGGACGTCAACAACGCCAAGAACGCCGGCTTCGAATCGGGCCTGAGCAACTGGTCCTGCTCGGCCGGCAGCGGTACGACCGTCTCCTCCCCCGTGCACGGCGGCTCCGCCGCGCTGAAGGCCACACCGGCCGGGCTGGACAACGCCCAGTGCACCCAGACGGTCGCGGTCAAGCCCAACTCGACGTACACGCTGAGCGCATGGGTGCAGGGCGGGTACACCTACCTGGGCGCGACCGGCACGGGCACCACGGACGTCTCCACCTGGACGCCGGACTCGGCGAGCTGGAAGCAGCTCTCGACCACCTTCACCACCGGCTCCTCGACGACCTCGGTGACGGTGTACCTGCACGGCTGGTACGGGCAGGCGGCGTACTACGCCGACGACGTCTCCGTCTTCGGCCCCGACGGGGGCGGCGGCGGTGACCCGGCCCCGACGGTGCCGTCCGCGCCGGGCGGCCTGGGAGTGACGGGCACGACGTCCTCGTCGGTCTCGCTGTCCTGGAACACGGTCTCGGGCGCCACCGGCTACAACGTCTACCGCGACGGCTCGAAGGTGACCGCGGTGAGCGGCACGTCGGCGACGGTGACCGGTCTCGCGGCCGCCACCTCGTACTCCTTCCAGGTGACGGCGACGAACGCGGCGGGCGAGTCGGCGAGGTCGGCGACCGTGACGGGCACGACGGCGTCATCCGGCGGGGGCGGCGGCACCGGCCTCCCGAAGCACGCGGTGACCGGCTACTGGCAGAACTTCAACAACGGCGCCGCGGTGCAGAGGATCTCGGACGTGCCGTCGCAGTACGACATCATCGCCGTCGCCTTCGCCGACGCGACGGCCACCCGGGGCGCGGTGAACTTCACCCTCGACTCGGCCGGCCTGAACGGCTACACGGTCGACCAGTTCAAGGCGGACATCAGGGCCAAGCAGGCCGCCGGCAAGAAGGTCGTCATCTCGGTCGGCGGTGAGACGGGCACCGTCTCGGTGAGCGACTCGGCCTCCGCGACCAGCTTCGCCAACTCCGTCTACTCGCTGATGCAGACGTACGGCTTCGACGGCGTCGACATCGACCTGGAGAACGGCCTGAACGCCACCTACATGACCCAGGCCCTGCGCTCCCTGTCCGGCAAGGCGGGCCCGTCGCTGATCCTCACGATGGCACCGCAGACCATCGACATGCAGTCCACGTCGGCCGGCTACTTCCAGACCGCGCTGAACGTCAAGGACATCCTCACGGTCGTCAACACCCAGTACTACAACAGCGGTTCCATGCTGGGCTGCGACGGCAAGGTCTACAGCCAGGGCTCGGTCGACTTCCTCACCGCCCTCGCCTGCATCCAGCTGGAGAGCGGTCTCTCCCCGTCCCAGGTCGGCCTGGGCGTCCCCGCCTCCACGAGGGGCGCGGGCAGCGGCTACGTCTCGCCGACGGTGGTGAACAACGCCCTGGACTGCCTGGCCAAGGGCACCAACTGCGGTTCCTTCAAGCCCTCGAAGACCTACCCGGCCCTGCGCGGCGCCATGACCTGGTCCACCAACTGGGACGCGACGGCGGGCAACGCCTGGTCGAACACCGTGGGCCCCCACGTGCACGCCCTGCCCTAACGCCACGGAAGCCCTTCACGGCTGCCGTCACGCCCTCCCGCGGGGGCGCGGCGGCAGCCGTTCGGCGTTCCCGCCCGCCCGCGCCGAAGTCCCGTGAAACATTCCGGGGGTTTCACCGCATCAATGAGGTGGGGGCGCGTTCGGGGGCCATGGAACGCGCGGGGAGCACGAGGAGGGCACATGAGGCAGGACCGGAACGACTGGACCGACGGGTACCAGGAGTTCGCGGTGGCACGCGCCGGGCATCTGTACCGGTCGGCCTGTCTGCTCACCGGCGGTGACACCCATCTCGCCGAGGACCTCGTCCAGGAGACCCTCGGCCGGGTGTACCTCCGCTGGGGCCGGATCTCCCGCGCCGACAATCCGGCCGCGTACGCCCAGACCGTCCTGACCCGCGCGTTCCTCGCCCACCGGCGTCGCCACAGCAGCCGCAGGGAACGCGCCACCGATGTCCTTCCCGAGATGCCCGAGCCGCAGACCGGCGGCGACGCGCCGCTGCGGCTGACCCTCCTGGAAGCGCTCGGACAGCTGTCCGCCAAGGACCGGGCGGTGGTCGTCCTGCGCTACTGGGAGGACCGCAGCATCGACGAGACGGCCGCCGCGTTGAACGCCAGCTCGGCCGCCGTCCGGACCCGCTGCGTCCGCGCCCTCGCCCGGCTGCGCGCGCTGCTCGGCGACTCGCTCGCCGAGTACGCGAGTCTCTGACCTGCTCCCGCCCACGACCGGATCAACGACCACCCATGCGGAAACGGCGGTTCGCCATGCCTGATGCAGACCACGACCCCTTCGAGGAACGGCTCGCCGACGTCCTGCGGGACACCGGCGCCACGTTCGGAACCGACCAGCAGACGCTGGCCGCCCGCGGCGAAGTGCACGGGCGGCGGCTGCGCTCACGACGGCGGGCCGCCGCCGTCGTGGGCGGCGCGGCCGCGGTGGCGCTCGTCGGGCTGGGCGGGGCCCTGCTCCTTCCCGGCGGCCAGGAGGACGGCGTACGGCAGCGGTCCGCGGCCGCCGGCCCCTCGGCACGGGCCGGCGCCACCGCCCCGAAGACCACCGCCCCGAAGACCACCGCCCTGGAGACGACCGCCGCGACCGTGATGTCCGGCGACGAGCTCGTCCGCACCCTCGAAAAGCTGCTTCCCAAGGGGCGGATCAGCAACACGGACGGAGGCAGCACGGACCACGACTCCTACGCCAACGTCGTGTACGACGACGGCGGGGGCAAGGCGGCCATCGCCGTGTACCTCAACCGTGTGCAGCCGGGGAGCCAGGAGGCCCGCCAGACCACCCAGTGCCCGGACAAGCTGTTCATCGTCTACGACTCCTGCACCTCCACCAAGCTCTCCGACGGCTCCGCCCTCATGCTCCTGAAGGGGTACGAGTACCCGAACAGCCGCAGTGGCACGAAGCGGTGGACCGCCGACCTCGTCACACCGGCGGGCGGGCACATCGGCATCCAGGAGTGGAACAGCGCCACCGAGAAGGACTCGCCCGTCTCCCGGGAGCAACCACCCCTTGACCTGCCTCGGTTGAAGGCGCTCGCCACCGCGCACGAGTTGCGTGCGGCCGCCGACGCCATGCCCCTCGGCGACCGCCCGGCCGAGCCGGACCCGGGGCCGCTCACCCCCGGCGGCTCGATCTCGGCGGTGCTCAGCCGTCTGGTGCCGCCCGGGATCAAGATCGTCAGCAAGAGCGGTCCGGACGACGACGGCTTCGGTTACGTCGTCCTGGACGACGGCAGGGGCACGAGCCTCGTGCAGGTCAACGTCCAGCTGGACACGCTGGGCGACGTCGATGACGAGCTGTTCGGTCCGGACGCCGAGGTCCTGTCCGACGGCACCAAGGTGGTCACGCGCCGGCAGTCCGGCGAGAAGGGCATCTCCGGGATCGTCTGGTGGAGCGTGGACACCATCCGGCCCGACGGCCGGCGCGTGGTGATCAGCGCCTTCAACTCCGGGGCGCAGAACACTCCGGCGACCCGCGAGACGCCGGCGCTCACCATGAAGCAGCTGAAGGCGATCGCCACCGACCCGAGGTGGCATCCGCAGGGCTGATCTCCGGTGCGGTACCGGGCCCCGGCAAGCGCCCGGGCCCGGTACCGCCGGGGTCGGGATCGGCGGGGTCAGGCGTCGTCGGTGGGCGGCTCGGCCGCCGCGTCCTTGTCGGCGGTGCCGTCCTCGTCGGCCACGCCGTCCTCGTCCGCCGCGCCATCCTCGAAGTACGCGTCCAGGACCGCGTCCAGTCGCGTCTCCCATTCATCGAAGCGCGCCCTGGCCGGGGCCTCGATCTCGATGGGGTACCAGCGCCGGTC
Organism: Streptomyces sp. NPDC001204; assembly: GCF_053598035.1. Taxonomy (NCBI): domain Bacteria; kingdom Bacillati; phylum Actinomycetota; class Actinomycetes; order Kitasatosporales; family Streptomycetaceae; genus Streptomyces; species Streptomyces sp. NPDC001204. The sequence continues at coordinate 451,001 of NZ_JBSFJL010000001.1, forward strand.
CGGGGTGTGGACGGTGATGGTGAACCGCTTGCCGAAACGGGGGGTCGCCGTCTCGACGGCGCCGATCTCGTCCCAGCGGAACTCGCACTCCTGGTCGTCCAGGCAGAGGCGTACGCCCTTGTGGTCGGCGACGATGCGGGCCCGGCGGTCGGCGGCCTCGAAGACCGGACCGTCGACGACTTCCTCCTGCCGCTCCTCCGACCGCTCCTCCTCCTGCCGCTCCGCCTTCCCGGCGGTCCCGGCGTCGTCCGCGACCGCCTCCGCGACCGCCTCCGCGGCCGACGGCGGCTCGGAGGCCGGCGGCTGCTCGGCCTGCCGCGGCCGGGCGTCCTCCGGTTCCGCCGTCGCGGGTGCGGTGAGCCCGGGGATGTGGGCCGGGTCGAACCCGGCACCCTTCACGGGCTCGGCCTTCAGGGGCTGGCTGCTCGAACCTATGCGCTGCTCCACAGCGGGCAGTATGGTCGACGAACCTGTGCCGGACACAGCCAGCCCCGACTTCGTTATACGAAGATGGCCAAGACGCGTCAGCCGAGCACGGCGAGCGCGTCGATCTCGATGAGCAGGCCCGCGGGCAGGCCGACGTAGACGGTGGTGCGGGCGGCGGGCGGCTGGGTGAGGCCCTGCTCCTCGAAGTACGTGTTGTAGAGGTCGTTCATCTCCGCGAAGTGGTCCACGTCCGTGAGGTAGACGCGGATCATCATCACGTCGTCCCAGGTCGCGCCGCCCTCCTCCAGGATTGCCTTGACGTTGGCGAGGGTCTGGAGGGTCTGCTCACGCAGGGCCGGGCCGGCCGGCGTGGGGGGCACGCCCTCCTCGGCGGGCAGGAAGCCGACCTGGCCGGCGACCTGGAGGATGTTGCCCTTCCGCACCCCGTGGGAGAACTTCGCGGGCGGGGTGGTGTGGGTCGCGGGGGTGAGGGCGATCTTGGCCGTCGTGTCGCTCATACGGGGTCCTTCACTGGGTTTCTGCCGGAGAACTCGTCGCTGACGGCGTCCGCGGTACGGCGCACCAGCGGGAGCAGGGCGAGGAGTTCGTCGGCGGTGACGACGACGTTCGGCGCGGAGACCGACATCGCGGCGACCACCCGGCCGTCCGCGCCGCGAATGGGCGCGGCGACGCAGTTGATGGACTCCTCGTGGCCGCCGAGGTCGGCGGCCCAGCCCTGTTCGCGCACCGTCGCCAGCTCCTTCAGGAAGGCGGCGGCGTTCGGTGTCGAACGGGCCGTGTACATGGGGTAGTCGAGCCTCTGGGCGATCACGCGCCGCTCGGCCTCGGACAGGTCGGCGAGCAGCAGCTTGGCCACGGCCGCGACGGTGATGGCGACGGGTTTGCCGATCCTGGAGTACATGCGCACCGGGTAGCGGCTGTCCACCTTGTCGATGTAGAGCACCTCGCCGTCCTCGTGGACGGCCAGGTGGACGGTGTGCCCGCACTGCTCGCCGAGGCCCAGCAGGTGGGGATGGGCGATCTCCCGCACGTCGAGGCTCTCCATCGCCTCCTGGGCGAGGGCGAAGAGCCGGGCGCCGAGCCGGTAGCGCTGGTCGGACTGGCGGTGGACGAGCCCGTGCTGGTGGAGGGTGCGCAGCAGCCGCAGCGCGGTGGACTTGTGGACGCCGAGGCGGTCGGCGACCCGCCCGAGATCGGCGGGACCCTCGGCGAGCAGCGGCAGGATGCTCAGCGCCCGGTCGACGGTCTGGCTCATGGCGTACGTACCTCCTCCTCGGCCCCTTGCGCGGAGCCCGTCCGGCCGGGGCCGGGTCGCAGTCTTCCCCACGCCGCCCCGCCCGGGACGGCCGGCCGGTCGGCGTGGCGCCGGACGGGAGGCGTGGCGGGACCGTCGGGGACGGTGAGCGCGGTGCCGGGGCGCCCGGCCGCGGCGAGGGCGCGGGCCGCATCGGGCTCGGCCCCGCCGGCGGCCCGCTCGAAGGAGGGCATGCCGGCCGGGCGGCCCGGACGGGAGGGCGGGAACGTGACCATCGGCTCGCCGAGCATGACGGCGTCCACGACGGCGGGCGCGCCGGACGTTCCGTGGGCGGCGTCGACGATGGTGACTCCCTTCGGGGTCCGGGGCGCCGGCATCGACCCGGCGGGCCGCGGACATTGACCCGACTTCGGCGAGATGCTAGACACCGATAAGCACTGTACGCAATGACCGTTGCACATATTGCAACGATGCTGAAGGGGGCTCGATGAGCACGGAAGCGCTCGCCCGGCTGGCCGAGGAACGCGTCGACCACCGTTTCAAGGGCCTCCCGCCGGACGCGGACGGCCTGACCGTCGGCGAGCTGACCGCCCAGCGCCGCAACCTCTTCACCGACGGCTTCAGCACGCCGGTGCTCGCGCTCTCCGCCGAGCGCCTGGAGCACAACCTGAAGCTGATGGAGACCTACGCGGCCCGCCACGGCCTCGCCTTCGCCCCGCACGGCAAGACCTCCATGGCCCCGCGGCTCTTCCACCGCCAGCTGGAGCACGGCGCCTGGGGCATCACGCTCGCGGTGCCGCACCAGGTGCGCGTGGCCCGGGCGTTCGGCATCAGCCGGGTATTCCTGGCCAACGAGCTGGTGGATCCGGCGGCCCTGCGCTGGGTCGCCGCGGAACTGGCCGCCGATCCCTCCTTCCGCTTCGTCTGCTACGTCGACTCCGTGCGCGGGGTGCGGCTGATGGACGAGGCGCTGAAGGGGGCCGCCCGCCCGGTGGACGTGGTCGTCGAGCTGGGAGCCGGGGAGGGCGCGCGGACCGGGGTGCGCACGGAGGCCGAGTGCCTGGCGGTCGCCGACGCGGTGGCGGCCGCGGACACCCTGCGTCTCGTCGGGGTCGCCGGCTACGAGGGCGAGGTGCCGCGGGCCGACCCGGAGCGGGTGCGGGCGTGGCTGGCGCGGCTCGTCGCCCTGGCCGTGGACCTCGACAAGGCCGGGAAGTTCGCGCACACAGAGGAGATCGTGGTGAGCGCGGGCGGCAGCGCCTGGTTCGACGCGGTGGCCGAGGTGTTCGCCGGGATCCCCGAACTCTCCCTGCCGGTACTGAAGTTGCTGCGCTCGGGCGCGTACGTCTCGCACGACGACGGGCACTACCGCAGAATCACACCCTTCAACCGCGTCCCCGCGGAGGGCGCCCTGGAGCCCGCCTTCCGCCTCTGGGCGCAGGTGGTCTCCCGCCCCAGCCCCGAACAGGCCTTCGCCAACGCGGGCAAGCGGGACGCTGCCCACGACCTCGACCTGCCCTTCGCCCAGGTGGTGCGCCGGGACGGCGTCGAACGCCCGGCGACGGGGGTGGAGGTCACCGGCCTGTCCGACCAGCACGCCTGGCTGAGCACCGCCTCCGGGGCGGAGCTGGAGGTCGGCGACTGGGTCGGCCTGGGGCTCTCCCACCCGTGCACGTCCTTCGACAAGTGGCCGCTCATCCCGGTGGCCGAGGCGGACGGTACCGTCGTCGAATACGTCCGCACGTTCTTCTAGGGACTTCGAAAGGCGCCGCCATGGACCCGGTGGAGCTCGCCGACTACGCCGATCTCGTCATCCGGGACGCGGACGTGGCCGACGGCACCGGCGCCTCCTCCTACCGCGCCGACGTGGCCGTCAAGGACGGCAGGATCGTCTCCGTCGTCAAGGAGGCCGCGGCGGCCGGCTGCCAGCGCCCGCGGGCACGCCGGGAGCTGGACGCGGAGGGCCTGGTGCTGGCCCCGGGCTTCATCGACATGCACGCCCACAGCGACCTCGCCCTGCTGCGCGACCCCGACCACAGCGCGAAGGCCGCGCAGGGCGTCACGCTGGAGGTCGTCGGGCAGGACGGGCTGTCGTACGCGCCGGTCGACGACCGCACCCTCGCCGAGGTGCGCCGGGCGATCAGCGGCTGGAACGGCGACGGCGACGACATCGACTTCACCTGGCGTTCGGTGGGCGAGTACCTGGACCGGCTCGACCACGGCTTCGACGGCGAGGGCATCGCCGTCAACGCCGCCTACCTGGTCCCGCAGGGCACCGTCCGCGCGCTCGCCGTCGGCTGGGAGGACCGCCCGGCCACGCCCGAAGAGCTGGACCGGATGCGGCGGTTGGTCGCCGAGGGCATGGAGCAGGGCGCGGTCGGCATGTCCGCCGGGCTCACCTACACCCCCGGGATGTACGCGGGGGACGCCGAACTGACCGAGCTGTGCCGGGTGGTGGCGGCGCACGGCGGCTACTACTGCCCGCACCACCGCAGTTACGGCGCCGGGGCCCTGGAGGCGTACGCGGAGACGGTGCGGCTCGCGCGCGAGGCGGGCTGCCCGCTGCACCTGGCGCACGCCACCATGAACTTCGGCCCGAACAAGGGCCGCGCCGGCGAACTGCTGGCCCTCCTCGACGAGGCACTCGCCGCCGGCGCCGACATCACCCTGGACACGTACCCCTACACCCCCGGCTGCACCACCCTGGCGGCCCTGCTGCCGAGCTGGGCGGGCGAGGGCGGCCCGGAGGCGGTCCTCGGGCGGCTGGCCGGCGAGGACACCGCGGAGCGGATCCGCCGGCACCTGGAGGTGACCGGCTCGGACGGCTGCCACGGGGTCCCGGTGGAGTGGGAGACGATCGAGATCTCCGGGGTCACCGTCCCCGCGCTCTCCGAGTACGTCGGTCTGACGGTCCGGGAAGCGGCGGCCCTGCGCGGCGAGGAGCCATGGACCACCGCCCGGCGGCTGCTGATGGAGGACCGGCTGGGCACGACGGTCCTCCAGCACGTCGGCCACGAGGAGAACGTCCGGGCGATCATGCGCCACCGCGTCCACACCGGCGGCTCCGACGGCATCCTGCGGGGCACCAAACCGCATCCGCGGGCCTACGGCACCTTCCCGCGGTACCTCGGCCGGTACGTACGGGAGTTGGGCGTGCTGTCGCTGGAGGAGTGCGTCGCGCACCTCACCGGGCGCCCGGCGGCCCGGCTGCGGCTGCCGGACCGGGGCGTGGTGCGCGAGGGGTACCGGGCCGACCTGGTCCTGTTCGACCCGGCCACGGTCGCGCCGGGCGCGACATTCGAGCGGCCGCGCGCGCTGCCGACGGGCATTCCGTACGTCCTGATCGACGGCCGGTTCGTGATCGAGGACGGCCGGCGCACCGACGTACTGGCGGGGCGGGCGGTCCGCCGGACCTAGTGCCCCGACAGGCCACGTTCGCCCGCCCCGCCCTGTGCTTCTCAGGTCAGGGCTTGGGCAGGGTGCAGCCGCTCCTGGTCAGGTCGAGCTGGTTGCCGGCGCCGAAGCAGGCGGGAATCTGGTAGGTCTGCTCGGCGTAGTTGATGCCCCGCCGGACGGTGATGGTGCCGCTCGCGTCGACCTCGCACGGGTTGTTCACGGTGCAGCGGCCGCCGCTCTCGTTGCCGGTGTTGTTGACGGCGACGACCTTGCCGGTGGCGGTGTCGATGACGGGCGAGCCGGACGTGCCGCCGATCGTGTCGCAGGCGGAGGTGTAGCGGACCGAGTCCTTCCAGGTCCAGTTCCCCTCCTTCAGGCGGTAGACGAAGCCGTCGATGTTGCAGCTGTAGATCCGCTTCCAGTAGCCGGAGACCACCTTGATGGCGGTGCCGGCGACCGGGTGGGTGTCGCTCAGGTTCAGCGCGTTGATGCCGTAGGAGCTCTTGATCTGCGCGTAGGTGCTGGTGAGCTGGTAGATCGTGACGTCCGTGTCGGTCATGGTCGAGTAGACGACCTTGTTCGCCCGGAGCGTCGCGACCTGGGTGCCGGCCGAGTTGAGCAGGCCGAAGGTGCGGCTGGACGTCTGGCCCACGATGACCTGGCCGGGCGACGGGAAGCCGGTCTCCAGGCAGTGGCCGTTGCTGAGCACGAGCGCCGGGTCGCCGTCCGCGGAGCCGGGGAGGCGGACGACCGAACCGGAGCAGTTGCTCAGCGCGACGGTGCCGGCGAAGTCGACGGCCGCGAGCGCGGGTGCGGCCGTCGCACGGTCCGCGCCGGTCACCCGGGAGGCGCTCTGCCCGGATGCGGGTGCGGGTGCGGCGACCGCGGGTACCGCGCCCGCCCCGGCGATCACCAGGGCGAACAACGCGGCGGCGAGAGGCTTTCTCATGTGGGGGTCCCCTCTTGCGACGGAGGCGACCGGAGATCTTCCGGCCGCCGTTCTTGTCATGCGCATTGTGAATGCAGAGGGGTGCCGCAACAAGGGAGCGGTCCGGGGCCGTAGGGCTTTCCCTGCCCTGCCGCGGCGGCGCGGGCCGACACGCAGACGTCTCACGTGGTGGAAAACACGAGCCATCGGGCGATACCCGGCCGTAAGCTCCTCGACATGCAGGTGATCCAGTCGACCAAGCTCGCCAACGTCTGTTACGAGATCCGGGGCCCGGTGCTCGAGGAGGCGATGCGCCTGGAGGCGGCCGGTCACCGCATCCTGAAGCTGAACACGGGCAACCCGGCGGCGTTCGGCTTCGAGTGCCCGCCGGAGATCCTGGAGGACATCCTCCGCAACGTCTCGACGGCCCACGGTTACGGCGACGCCAAGGGCCTGCTGGCCGCCCGGCGCGCGGTCGTCATGCACAACCAGACCCTCGGGATCGAGACGGACGTCGAGCACGTCTTCATCGGCAACGGCGTCTCCGAGCTGATCGTGATGGCCATGCAGGGGCTGCTGGACGACGGCGACGAGGTCCTCGTGCCGGCGCCGGACTACCCCCTGTGGACGGCCGCGGTCTCCCTGTCCGGCGGCACCGCCGTCCACTACCGCTGCGACGAGCAGTCCGACTGGATGCCCGACCTCGCCGACGTGGAACGCAAGGTCACCGACCGCACCAAGGCGATCGTCATCATCAACCCCAACAACCCCACCGGCGCGGTCTACGACCCGGCCGTGCTCAAGGGGCTGACCGACATCGCCCGCCGGCACAACCTGCTGGTCTGCTCCGACGAGATCTACGACAAGATCCTCTACGACGGCGCCACGCACACCCCGACCGCGTCGGTCGCGCCGGACCTGCTGACCCTGACGTTCAACGGCATGTCCAAGGCGTACCGGGTGGCCGGCTACCGGGTGGGCTGGATGTCCGTCTCCGGCCCCCGCGCGCACGCCGACTCCTACCTCGAGGGCCTGACGATCCTGGCGAACATGCGCCTGTGCGCGAACATGCCGGGCCAGCACGGCGTGGTGGCCGCGCTCAGCGGACGGCAGAGCATCAACGACCTGGTCCTGCCGGGCGGGCGGCTGAAGGAGCAGATGGACGTCGCCTACGAGCTGCTCACACAGATCCCGGGCGTGACCTGCGTACGGCCGAAGGGCGCGCTGTACCTCTTCCCGCGCCTGGACCCCGCGGTCTTCAAGATCAAGGACGACCGGCGGATGGTGCTGGACCTGCTGCGCCGCGAGAAGATCATGGTCGTCCAGGGCACGGGCTTCAACTGGCCCGAACCGGACCACTTCCGGGTCGTCACGCTCCCCTCGGTCGGCGACCTGCGGGACGCGGTGGGACGGATCGGCACCTTCCTGGACGGCTACAGCCAGGCCTGACGTTCACGTTCGGTGCCTCTACGGACCGGTTCCGCGAACGGACTCAACTTTAGACGTGTTCTAAGCTAGGATGTCTTCTGTCAGCGCACAGGAGGCCATCCCATGTACGAACCGACCCGCACCGGGCCCTCCGGCAGGCCCGTCCGGAGCCCGATGGCCGGCACCACGTCCGACTTCCCCCACCGCTCCCGCGAGGAGGAGCTGGACATCCAGCTCGCGGGCCATCTCGCGGCGCTGCTCGCCGTCACGGACGAGCTGCGCGCCCTGACCCCCTCCGCCGACCTGGACACCGCGGCCGAGCGGCTCGCAGACCAGGTGGCCCGGCTGAGGGGAGGCCATGCTCCGGCCCGGGCGCCGCTGACCGCCGCCCGCGAACCGTCGGCGCTGCACCAGCGGGCGCACGCGCTCGCCGGCCGCGCGCTCGTCGTCGCCGCCTCCCGGGCGGACACCGCGGCGGCGATCCTGGCGGCCGAACGGATGGACGCGCACGCGGCCGCGCAGGGCGAACCGCGGAAGCTGAGCGCCGCCGGCTAGCACCACCCACCAGCCCCGACCTGGGGCTCCTTGATCGGCCCCGGCCCGCGCGCACCCGCAGCGACGCGCGGGCCGGGCGCCATGAACGCGCCCACCGTCACGCCGCGTTTCATGCGTACATTCGAGTGGTCTGCACGCCCCACCTGCCTGCCGAACGGCGACGTCGACAAGTCGGCCTCGTAACGTCGGCGCACATGACGGTGGTTCGGACTCCAGCCCGTCGGCACCGGTAGCACCGGTAGGACCCGCCCTCCGGTTCCGGCCGCACGAGAAGAGCCACCTCTGTCCGTCCCTCACTATTCCACGAAATGTGACAAAGTGAAACGTAGGCGATTGTGGGTGACGCTCGTCGGTGCGGGCGCAGTTGCCACCGGGGTGACCTCCTGGGCGATCACGTCCCACTCGACGAGCGCGACCGCCCCGGATTCCAAGACCGTGCAGGGCCACAAGTCGCAAGAGGCGGCCACGCTTCTGCAAGCGGGCAACCTCCAGGTGCAGTACCGCGATTACGTCGGGGCGACCCGGACCTTCCGGCGCGTGCTGGAACTCGATCCGCGCAACAAGGTCGCCTGGTACGACCTGGGTGTCATCGCCCACCAGGAAGGCAGGGCCGACGACGCCCGTAAGGCCTACGACGAGGCGCTGAAGATCGACCCGAAGTACGCCTCGGCCCTCTACAACAAGGCGGTCCTGGTGAAACCACGCGACCCGGGCCAGGCCGTCACGCTCCTGCGGCGCGCCATCGCCGCCACGCCCAGGGCCGCCACGGCCCACCTCCAACTCGGCTTGATCCTGGCGCAGAAGGACCGTGACGACGAGGCCGAGGAGGAGTTCGGCCGGGCCGTCGCAGCCGATCCCTCGCTGCACTCCGCGATCCCGGAGGCGTTCCGGGACAAGGTAAGCCCCACACCGACATCGAGTCAGGCAGGTGCCACCAGATGACGTCGACTGCGACACCGAGGTTCTCCGTCTTCACACCCAGCCACCGGCCCCGCTTCCTCGATGAGTGCCTCAGGACCCTTCAGGCGCAGACCTGCCCGGACTGGGAGTGGACCGTCCTGCTCAACAACGGCGCCCGGTGGCGGCCCGAGCAGCACGACGACCGGGTCCGTGTGGAGATCGCGGACAACGTCAGCGGCGTCGGAGCGGCCAAGCGCAGGGCCTGCGAGCTGGCCCGCGGGGAGATCCTGGTCGAACTCGACCACGACGATCTGCTGGCGAAGGCGTGCCTGGCCGAGCTGGGCAAGGCGTTCGACGCGCATCCCGACGCCGTCTTCGTCTACAGCAACACCGCGCAGATCACCGAGGACGGCAAGCGGGACAACTCCCGCTTCAACGAGGCGCACGGCTGGAAGTTCGAGGAGGTGCGGGTCGACGGCCGCAAGCTGCTCCAGGCCGTCTCCATGGAGCCCACGCCGCACAACGTCTCCTACATCTGGTACGCGCCGAACCACGTGCGGGCGTTCCGCAAGGAGAGCTACGAGAAGGCGGGCGGGTACGACGCCTCCCGCACCGTGCTGGACGACCAGGACCTGATGTGCCGTCTGTTCCACGTCGGCGACTTCCACCACATCGACCGCTGCCTGTACCTCCAGCGGATGCACCCGGCGAACACCCAGCGCGACCCGGAGATCAACGCGCACATCCAGCGCGAGACGGTCGCCCTGTACGACAAGTACATCGAGGCCAACGCCCTGGCCTGGACCCAGCGTCGCGGCCTGCTCGCCCTGGACCTCGGCGCGGCCCACCGCAAGCCGCCGGGCTACCTGGGCGTGGACCAGTACGAGGGGGAAGGCGTCGACATCGTCGCGACCCTGCCCGGAAAGCTGGACCTGCCCGACGACTCCGTCGGCCTGATGCGGGCGGTGGACTTCCTCGAGCACGTGCCCGCGAAGGTGCCGCTGATCAACGAGTTGTACCGGCTGCTGGCGCCCGGCGGCATGCTCCTCACCATGACGCCCAGCTCCGACGGCCGCGGCGCGTACCAGGACCCGACCCACGTCGCCTACTACAACGAGAACTCGTTCTGGTACTACACGGACAACCAGTACCGCACCTTCGTGCCCGAGATCCAGGCCAGGTTCCAGTCCTCGCGCCTGGTCACGTACTTCCCCAGCGAGTGGCACTCCCGGAACAACATCTCCTACGTCGTCGCCAACCTCATCGCGATGAAGGAGGGCGCCGAGCGGTGCGGAGGACCGCTGCTGGTCTAGCACCCGCACGCGAAGGCGCCCCGGCGGACCGTCAGGTTCCGCCGGGGCGCCTCTCCTTGTCCGGGCACGCGGCCCGGCTGATCAGATCGTGAGGCGTGCGCCGTTCGCGCGTGCCGCGGCGGCCAGTGCGGCGAAGGACGGCTCGGCGAGGGCCGCGGTCAGCTGGTCGTCCCATCGCTCCAGGGGCGGCAGGCCGCATCGGGTCCAGTTGCCGTGCCCGAGGACGCCGAACGCCGGACGGGCCGCCGGGCGCGGGAACTTCTCCGAGCCGACCGGGCGGATCCGCTCCGGGTCGAGGCCCGCGAGGCGGAAGGTCTCCCGCGCCAGGCCGTACCACGTGGTGTGGCCGGCCGCCGTGCCGTGGTACGTGCCGGCCGGTGCCCGCCCGGCCAGGGCGGCACGGCCGAGGGCTGTCAGCCGCCGGGCGAGGGCGCGGGACCAGGTGGGCTGTCCGTGCTGGTCGGCCACCACGTCCAGGGTCTCGCGCCGGGCGGCGAGTTCGAGCATGGTGGCCACGAAGTTGCGGCCGTGCGCGCCGTAGAGCCAGGCGGTGCGCACGATGTAGCCGGTGTGCGGCAGCAGTTCGAGGACGGCTCGCTCGCCCGCGAGTTTGCCGCGCCCGTACGCGTTGACGGGTGCCGTGGGCGCGTCCTCGGGGTAGGGGCTGCGGCGGTCGCCCGGGAACACGTAGTCGGTGGAGACGTGCAGCAGGAGCGCGCCGGCGTCCGCGCAGGCCCGTGCCAGGTGGCGTACGCCCGTGCCGTTGACGGCCGTGGCCGCCGCCTCGGACCGCTCGGCGCCGTCGACGTCCGTCCAGGCGGCGCAGTTGACGACCACGCGGTGGTCCCGGACGGCCTCGCGCACGGCGAAGGCATCGGTGATGTCCAGCCGGTCACGGCTCAGTCCGGTCACCACGGTGTCCGGCTGCGCGGCGAGTTCGGTGAGCACGTCCTGCCCGAGGAGCCCGCGCGCGCCGGTCACCAGCCATCCGGTGCTCATCGCAGCCCGGCCCTCTCCACGAGCGGCTCCCACCAGGAGCGGTGTGCGCGGTACCAGGAGACCGTGGCGGCGAGGCCCTCGGCGAAGTCCACCCGCGGGGCGTAGCCGAGCTGTTCGCGGATCTTGCCGTCGTCCAGCGAGTAGCGCAGGTCGTGGCCCTTGCGGTCGGCGACGTGCTCGACCCGGTCCCAGTCCGCGCCGACCGCGTCCAGCAGCAGGCCGGTGAGCTTGTGGTTGGTCAACTCCGTGCCGCCGCCGATGTGGTAGACCTGCCCGGCCCTGCCGCCGTGCAGGACCAGGTCGATGCCCCGGCAGTGGTCGGAGACGTGCAGCCAGTCGCGGACGTTGCGGCCGTCGCCGTACAGCGGAACCGTCCTCCCGTCGATCAGGCGGGTGATGAAGAGCGGGATGACCTTCTCGGGGAACTGGTGGGGCCCGTAGTTGTTGGTGCACCGGGTGACGACCACGTCCAGGCCGTGGGTGCGGTGGTAGGCGAGGGCCAGCAGGTCGGAGCCGGCCTTGGAGGCGGAGTACGGGGAGTTCGGAGCGAGGGGACACTCCTCGGTCCACGATCCTTCGCCGATCGAGCCGTACACCTCGTCGGTGGACACGTGCACGAAACGGCCCACGCGGTGGCGATGGGCCGCGTCCAGGAGCACCTGGGTGCCCGTCACATTGGTGCGGACGAAGGGGCCCGCCCCGTCGATCGACCGGTCCACGTGCGACTCGGCGGCGAAATGGACCACCGCGTCCTGGCCCGCCATGACCTGGCCGACCACGTCCGGGTCGCAGATGTCGCCCCGGACGAAGGTGTATCCCGGATGTTCCGCCACCGACGCCAGATTGGCCTCGACGCCCGAATACGTGAGCTTGTCGAGGACGGTGATCCGCGCGGTCGGATCGGAGGTCAGCCGTCGGCGGACGTATTCCGAACCGATGAATCCGGCGCCGCCGGTCACAAGGATGCGCATGGTTCTCCGAGTTTTTTGCAGCCCGGCGTCCAGAATCCACAGGCTGCGCCGATTGAGGCTCATGTTGTCGAGTGCGACGTGGCGGAACGCGGACGGTGCCCGCGAGGCCGAAACCTCGGGGGCACCGTCCGTCACTCGTTCCGGGGCGGGACGGACGGCCTGCACTGCACCGTACCGCCGCTCACCCAGGGGTCACGGGCTGCAGATCACGAAGGCCGTGACATCCGTGCCGTCGTCGCTGGTGGCCTGCCACCCCGTGGCGGGGGAACCGCCGATCGGGGCACTCTGGCTGGCGCCGGAAGTGGCAGCGGCGTCCTGGAAGCCGCCGCTGACGGCCGACTGGCCGGCGGGGCAGGTGGCCGTCGACTGCGGTCCGGCAGCCCCGGTCACGACCGTGGTGGCCACCGCGCCCTGGGCGCCCTGCGGACCCGTGGCACCCGTGGCACCCGGGTCGCCCTGCGGACCGGTGGCACCGGTCAGGCCGGTCGCACCAGTGGCACCCTGCGGACCCATCGGACCGGTCGCACCCGTCTCACCCGTGGCACCCGTGTCGCCCTGCACACCCTGCGGACCCGTGGCACCCGTGGCACCCGTGGCACCCGGGTCGCCCTGCGGACCGGTGGCACCGGTCAGACCGGTCGCACCAGTGGCACCCTGCGGACCCACCGGACCGGTCGCACCCGTCTCACCCGTGGCACCCGTGTCGCCCTGCACACCCTGCGGACCCGTGGCACCGGTGGCGCCGGTGGCACCCGGGTCGCCCTGCGGACCGGTGGCACCGGTCAGGCCGGTCGCACCAGTGGCACCCTGCGGACCCACCGGACCGGTCGCACCCGTGGCACCCGTGGCACCCGTGTCGCCCTGCACACCCTGCGGACCCACCGGACCCGTCGCACCGATGTCACCCTGCGGACCCGTCGCACCGGTCGCACCGGTCGCACCGATGTCACCCTGCGGACCCGTCGCACCGGTCGCACCG
>NZ_JBSFJL010000001.1:464267-513907 GCF_053598035.1 Streptomyces sp. NPDC001204
TGTCACCCTGCGGACCCGTCGCACCGGTCGCACCGGTCGCACCGATGTCACCCTGCGGACCCGTCGCACCGGTCGCACCGATGTCACCCTGCGGACCGGTGGCACCCGTGACGCCCTGCGGACCCGTAGCACCCGTGACGCCCTGCGGACCCGTAGCACCCGTGACGCCCTGCGGACCCGTAGCACCCGTGACGCCCTGGTAGCCCTGCGGACCCTGGGGGCCCCGGCCGTTACCGACAGGACCCTGCGGACCCCGTGGACCGTGGTCGCCCTTGTCGCCCCTGTCGCCCTTGTCGCCCTTCGGGCCCTGCTTGCCTTCCTTGCCCTGCGGGCCCTGCGGACCTCGCTTGCCTCGCGGGCCCTGCGGACCGCGGTCGTGGTGGTGGCCCCGGTCGGCCCATGGGTCGCTGGAACCGGAGGTCACCGCCGCACTGCGATCACCGGACCTCTCGATCGCGTTGGCGATGGCAGCCGTGCTCGGGGCAACGTTGAGCGCCACGGCGAGCGCGCTCGCCGATACCAGCGTGGCCGACCTCAAGCGTGAACTTCGGATCGTTCTACGGTTCAAGAGAACCTTCCTCAGGAACTGGGAGGGATCAAGCCGCAAGCGCGCGCACTCGGGTGCGCTTCGTTCGCATGCGTGTCACGTGCCCTTGGCCACGGACGAAGACATTCTTTACTCGCGGTGATGGATAATTTGCGGAGCAAACACAGAGCGTGGTCAAGGATCACCCGAGCAGCCTCAATGCAATCCGGATTCCTCCGTATCGATTCCCGGACGCAACTTTCACGCGAGCCTGAATTCCGTCGGACGCGTCCGCCTCAGACACCGCTCGGAAGATCTCCGCGATAGACGGCGCACTCCTCGAAGGAAGGCAGCAGCCCCTGCCGCTCGGCCTCCTCCAGCGTGGGCGCCGCGGCATCCTTTTCGGAGAGGAGTGGCGCGAGGTCGCCGGGCCAGGAAATGGCAAGCCGTGGGTCGAGTGGGTTGATCCCGTGTTCGCGTTGTGGCGCGTATCCCTCCGAACACAGATATACGACCGTGGAGTTGTCCTCCAGCGCCATGAAGGCGTGACCGAGGCCTTCCGAGAGGTACACGCAGTGGTGCGTGGCGTCGTCGAGCCGAATCGCCTCCCATTCGCCGAAAGTCGGGGAACCGGTACGGATGTCGACCACCACGTCGAGAATCGCGCCTCCGACACAGGTGACGTACTTGGCCTGCCCGGGCGGGACCGAGGCGAAATGGATGCCGCGGAGAGTTCCGCGAACGGAACGCGAACAGTTGGCCTGGGCGAGCCGGAGTCCCTGGCCGGTGGAATCCTGGAACCTCTCGTCCTTGAACCACTCGTGGAATCGCCCTCTGCCGTCCGTGAAAACCTGGGGCGTGTCCACCCAGGCCCCTTCGATGCGAAGCGGTCTCACGCGCACAACTCCTTTCCTACGCGGCCGTCACGCGGGCACGCCCGGCCCGGTGCGCAGCGGTTCTTGCCGGCGCGATCCGCTGCCCGGCTGGGGCATGACGACGGAACGGGGGTCCTCCAACAGACCCAGCAGATAGTGGCCGTATCCGCTCTTGAGCAGCGGCTGGGCCAGTTCGCGGAGCCGGGCGTCGTCGATCAGGCCGGCCCGCCAGGCCGCCTCCTCAACACAGCCGATCTTGAAGCCCTGGCGTTCCTCGACCACTCGGACGTACTCCGAGGCCTGGACCATGGAGGCGAAGGTCCCCGTGTCCAGCCACGCGGTGCCCCGGTCCAGCCGGACGACGTGCAGACTCCCGAACTCCAGATAGGCGCGGTTGAGGTCGGTGATCTCCAACTCGCCCCGGGCGCTGGGCCGCAGACTCCGGGCGATATCGACGACCTGATTGTCGTAGAAGTACAGTCCGGGCACGGCGTACCGGGACCTGGGCCGGGCCGGTTTCTCCTCGATGGACAGCGCCCGGCCCAGTTCGTCGAACTCCACGACGCCGTAGGCCGAGGGGTTGGCCACCAGGTAGGCGAAGACCCTGCCGCCCTTCACGTCCGCGTTGCGGGCCAGCCGGGTGCCGAGGCCGCTGCCGTGGAAGATGTTGTCGCCCAGGATCAGGGAAACCGGCTCGTCGCCGATGAAGTCGGCCCCCAGCAGGAAGGCCTGGGCGATTCCCTCCGGGCGTTCCTGCGCCATGTAATTGAATCGCAGGCCGAGTTGACTTCCGTCGCCGAGCAACCGGTGGAACTGCTGCCGGTCTTCCGGGGTGGTGATGATCAGAATCTCCCGGATTCCGGCCATCACCAGTGTGGAAAGCGGGTAATAGACCATGGGTTTGTCGAAGACCGGCAGCAGCTGCTTCGACACCGTGCGGGTCAACGGCCACAGTCGCGAGCCGGTGCCCCCGGCCAACAGGATTCCGCGCATGGCATCACCATAGGTGAATTGCCCCTGAATGCGGCTTTTTGGGTGCGGCTTGCCGTGCCCGCGCCGGGCATGCCCGCGCACCGCCGCGCGAACAGGCCCGATCGCCGCGGGTACACGCGCGCACGCCGAAGAGGCCGGGTGCGCACGCCGTTGTGCGCACCCGGCCTCTCGGGGGTGTCGCCGCGGCCGGCCGGGCGACGTTGCGGGTCAGGGCAGGTCGGTCAGCCGGCCGCGAAGCTCAGGAGGGGCGAGAACCGCGTCAGCCCAGGCGCTCGACGAGCGAGTGGTACTGGTCCCACAGCTCCTTGGGCGTGTGGTCGCCGAAGGTGTTCAGGTGCTCGGGGACCAGTCCGGCCTCCTCCCGCCACACGTCCTTGTCGACCGTGAGCAGGAATTCCAGGTCGGACTCGGACAGTTCGAGGCCGTCCGTGTCCAGGGCCGCCTTGGTCGGCAGGACGCCGATCGGGGTCTCGACGCCCTCGGCCCTGCCGTCCAGGCGCTCCACGATCCACTTCAGGACACGGCTGTTCTCGCCGAAGCCGGGCCAGACGAACTTGCCCTCGTCGTTCTTGCGGAACCAGTTGACGTAGTAGATCTTCGGCAGCTTGGACTGGTCGCCGTCACGCTGCTCGGCGGCCTTGCCGACCTTTATCCAGTGGCCCATGTAGTCGCCCATGTTGTAGCCGCAGAACGGCAGCATGG
The DNA here is from genome assembly GCF_053598035.1 of Streptomyces sp. NPDC001204. Taxonomy (NCBI): domain Bacteria; kingdom Bacillati; phylum Actinomycetota; class Actinomycetes; order Kitasatosporales; family Streptomycetaceae; genus Streptomyces; species Streptomyces sp. NPDC001204. The sequence continues at coordinate 467,364 of NZ_JBSFJL010000001.1, forward strand.
CGAACGGGTCGCGGCGCAGCTCGCCGACCTTGCCCTCGGCGGCGGCCGTCTTCTCGGAGGCGACGTTGGCGCCGAGGAAGACGCCGTGGTTCCAGTCGAAGGACTCCGTCACCAGCGGCACCGCGGAGGCGCGGCGGCCGCCGAAGAGGATCGCCGAGATCGGCACGCCCTTGGGGTCCTCCCACTCCGGGGCGATGATCGGGCACTGCGCGGCGGGCGTGGTGAAGCGGGCGTTGGGGTGGGCGGCGGGCGTCTCGGACGCGGGGGTCCAGGAGTTGCCCTTCCAGTCGGTGAGGTGCGCCGGGGTCTCCTCCGTCATGCCCTCCCACCACACGTCGCCGTCGTCGGTGAGGGCGACGTTGGTGAAGACCGAGTTGCCCCACAGCGTCTTCATGGCGTTGGCGTTGGTGTGCTCGCCGGTGCCGGGCGCGACGCCGAAGAAGCCGGCCTCGGGGTTGATCGCGTACAGCCGGCCGTCCTCGCCGAACCGCATCCACGCGATGTCGTCACCGATGGTCTCGACGGTCCAGCCGGAGATCGTCGGCTCCAGCATGGCGAGGTTGGTCTTGCCGCAGGCGCTCGGGAAGGCGGCGGCGACGTACTTGGCCTCACCGGTGGGCGGCGTGAGCTTGAGGATCAGCATGTGCTCGGCCAGCCAGCCCTCGTCGCGCGCCATGACGGAGGCGATGCGCAGGGCGTAGCACTTCTTGCCGAGCAGCGCGTTGCCACCGTAGCCGGAGCCGTAGGACCAGATCTCGCGGGTCTCCGGGAAGTGCGAGATGTACTTGGTGGAGTTGCACGGCCACGGAACGTCCTCCTGGCCCGGCTCCAGCGGGGCGCCCAGGGTGTGGACGGCCTTGACGAAGAAGCCGTCGTCGCCGAGCTCGTCCAGCACCGGCTGCCCCATGCGGGTCATGGTGCGCATGGACACCGCGACATAGGCGGAGTCGGTGATCTCGACGCCGATCGCGGACAGCGGCGAGCCCAGCGGGCCCATGCAGAACGGGACGACGTACATCGTCCGGCCCTTCATCGAGCCGCGGAAGACCCCTCCCTCGCCTTCCGCCCCCTGGAAGATCTCCCGCATCTCGGCGGGCGCCTTCCAGTGGTTGGTCGGACCCGCGTCCTCCTCCTTCTCGGAACAGATGAACGTCCGGTCCTCCACGCGGGCCACGTCGGACGGGTCCGATGCCGCGTAGTAGGAGTTGGGGCGCTTGATCGGGTCGAGTTTCCGGAAGGTGCCCTTCTGGACGAGCTCCTCGCACAGTCGCTCGTACTCGGCCTCGGATCCGTCACACCAGACCACGCTGTCCGGCTGCGTCAGTTCGGCGATCTCATTGACCCACGAGATCAGTTCCTTGTGGTGGGTGGGGATGACGGGGGGAGCCGCGATGTCGCGCGCCACGATCGCTCCTAAATGAGGGGTTTTTGTCTTGTCGCCCCGTGGGGGCTGCGACCCGGATGCTTCGTAGCCGCTCATCCGGTGCCGACCGCACTCATTTGATCATCCGACGAGAGCGCCCATCTGTCCAGGGGGCGTCACAGGTGAGCGACGTGAGTAATGCCACGATTCCCGCGATTCTTTGCGTCCACGTTGGATTCGACTGAAGGTCTTTTTGCGTTCGACCCGTTCGCCGGTGCTCACCGTCCGGCACTGATACGCGACTTACCGTGCCGTAGGTACGATGCGCGCATGACTGCGTCCGCCTCCGACGCGCCCCTGGACACGCCGGTCGCCGGCCGTGATCCCGTCGCGCCCTCCCTGCCGCACCAGGTCAAGCCGAAGCTGCGCGGCTGGCTGCATCTCGGCATGTTCCCGGCCGTACTGGTCGCGGGGCTCGCACTCACCGCGCTGGCAGGCTCCACCCGCGGACGCATCGCCTGCGGGATCTACGTCCTCACCGCCTGCCTCCTCTTCGGCGTCAGCGCGCTGTACCACCGGGGCAACTGGGGACCGCGCATGGGCGGCGTGCTGCGCAGGCTCGACCACGCGAACATCTTCCTGATCATCGCGGGCACGTACACACCGCTCACCCTGCTGCTCCTGCCCGGCACCAAGGGGCAGTGGCTGCTGTGGGGCATATGGGGCGCGGCCGCCGCCGGCATCGCCTTCCGCGTCTTCTGGGTCGGCGCCCCGCGCTGGCTCTACACCCCCTGCTACATCGCGATGGGCTGGGCGGCCGTCTTCTTCCTGCCGGACTTCCTGCGCACCGGCGGCATCGCCGTCCTGGTCCTGGTCGTCGTCGGCGGGCTCCTCTACAGCGCGGGCGGCGTCGTCTACGGCATCAAGCGGCCGAACCCGTCACCGCGCTGGTTCGGCTTCCACGAGGTCTTCCACTCCTTCACGCTGGCCGCCTTCGTGGTGCACTACGTGGGCATCTCGCTGGTGGCCTACCAGCACGCGTAACGCGCAACCCCCTCCCCCACCCGGCCACGGCTCACACGAGCCGTGGCCTTTTCCGTGCGCCCGGAGGTCCGGAAAAGAACAAGTTCGACAGTCGACACCGATTGACAGAGCCTAGTTTTTGAGAGCTACTGTCATTTCATGGCTACTCTCACCCACGCCGAAGACGTGCGGCGTGATCCCCGCCGCTGGTGGGCCCTCGCGGCCCTGGTCGCGAGCATGCTGGTGCTCGGCTTCGACATGACGATCCTGAACGTCGCCCTGCCGACCATGGCCAGGGAACTCGGCGCCTCGACCGGGCAACAGCAGTGGATGGCGGACGCGTACGTCGTCGTCTTCGCCGCGCTGATGCTCCCCGCCGGACTCCTCGGCGACCGGTTCGGACGGCGGCTGATGCTGATCGCCGGGCTCGCGGTCTTCCTCGCCGGTTCCGTGGTGGGCGCCCTGACCGGCGACGTCGGCGGGGTGATCGCCGCCCGCGCGGTCATGGGCGTCGGCGCGGCACTCGTCATGCCGCTGGCCCTGTCCGTGCTGCCCTCGCTGTTCGGGCCCGAGGAACGCGCGAAGGCCGTCGGCGTCATCTCGGCCGCCTCGGCGCTCGGCCTGCCGCTCGGCCCGATCATCGGCGGCTGGCTGCTGAACCACTTCTGGTGGGGCTCGGTCTTCCTCATCAACGTGCCCATGGCCAGCCTCGGCGTCGCGGCCTGCCTCCTGCTCCTCCCCGAGACCCGCGATCCGGCCTCCCCGAAGATCGGCGCGCTGTCCACGGCGTGCACCGCCACCGGTCTCGGCGCGCTCGTCTACGCGATCATCGAGGCGCCCGACCGCGGCTGGGGCGACCCGCTGGTGCTCGCCGCGTTCACGGCGGCCGCCGCCCTCCTGGCCGGGCTCGTGCTGCGCGAGCGCCGCGAGGCGCGGCCCATGCTCGACATGACGCTGCTCGCCCGGCGCGGCTTCCTGTTCAACGTGATCGCCGCGACCCTGGTGATGTTCGTGCTGAGCGGCCTGATGTTCGTGCTGCCGCCCTACCTCCAGGCCGTGCTCGGCCACGACGCGCTCGGCACCGGGGTGCGGCTGCTGCCCATGATGGGCGGGCTGCTGGTCGCCGCGAAGGGCGCGCAGCCGGTCGTCGCCCGGTTCGGACCGCGAGCCGTGGTCGCCGCGGGACTGGTGGTGCTCGCCTTCGCCGCGCTGCTGGGCAGCCGTACGACCGTGGAGTCCGGCTACGGCTTCACCGCGCTGTGGCTGTCGATCGCCGGTGTCGGCTTCGGTTTCTCCGTCGTCCCGGCCATGGACGGGGCGCTGGCCGCCCTGCCCGCCGACCGGGCGGGCAGCGGATCCGGACTCCTGATGACGCTGCGCCAGGTCGGCGGCGCGGTCGGCATCGCCCTGCTCGGCAGCCTCCTGGCGAGCGCCTTCCGGCACCGGCTCGACGTCACCGGGCTGCCGGCCGAGACCGCGCACACGGCCGGGCAGTCGGTGGTCGCGGCCCACCTCGTCGCCGAGAGGACGGGCTCGGCGCACCTGGCGGCCTCCGCGAACGCGGCGTACGTGCACGGCATGGGCCTGGTGCTGCTGGTGGGCGGGATCGCCTCGGTGGTGGCGGCGCTGCTGGCGGCCGCGTTCCTGCCGGGCGGCGCCCAGGGCGCCGTACGGGCCGATCCGGAGGAGGACCCGGCCATGGCCCACCCCTGACCTGATGCCGGACAATGACCTTCATGACGGCCGCACGTACCACGACCCCCGCCGACCGCCCCCCGATGGGACTGAGGGAGCGCAAGAAGCTCAAGACCCGGCAGGCGATCCGTACGGCGACGTACGCGCTGATCGAGGAGCAGGGGTACGACGCCACGACGATCGAGCAGATCGCCGACCGCGCCGAGGTGTCGCCGTCGACCGTCTTCCGTTACTTCCCGACCAAGGAGGACATCGTCCTCACGGACGAGTACGACGAGATCATGCTGGAGGAGCTGCGGGCCCGGCCCGTCGACGAGCCGTGGATGGACTCCCTCCGGCACGTGATGCACAAGGCCCTTGCGCTGGGAATGACCGAAGAGCCCGAAGTGTCCCGGCTGCGCGCCCGGCTGGGCGTCGAGGTTCCCGCGGTCCGCGCCCGGATGATGGAGAGCATGTCGGAAGCCGGCCTGCTCATCCGCCAGGCCATCGCGGCCCGCACCGGCCTGGACCAGGACAGCCTGGAGGTGCGTGTCTTCGCCATGTCCCTCATGGGCGGCCTGATGGAGGTCTCCCTGTACTGGGCCGAGAACGGATGCAAGGGGGAACTGAGCGACCTCATGGACCAGGCCATCGACGTCCTGGAACACGGCCTCCCCACCAAAAATCCGTGAGCCCGCGGCCCCTCGTCCGTGCCATCCTGACCGGGTGAACGGTCCCGAGATCCACGTCGGGTTCGCCCCCGGCCTGCACCTGTTCGTCCCGCACGCCCGGCGCCGCGGCGCCACCGCGGTCGTCACGGACGGCGTCTCGACGCTCGGCCACGTCGTGGAGTCCCTGGGCGTGCCGCTCACCGAGGTCGGCGCGCTGGTGGTGGACGGCCGTGAGGTGCCGGTGTCGCATGTACCGCGGGCGGACGAGACCGTCCAGGTGCGCGCCGTCGCCCGGCCCCAGCAGGTCCCCGGCGCTCCCCTGCGCTTCCTCCTGGACGTGCACCTGGGCACCCTCGCCCGCCGGCTGCGCCTGCTGGGCGTCGACACCGCCTACGAGTCCACCGACATCGGCGACCCCGCGCTCGCCGCCCGCTCGGCCGCGGAGAAGCGGGTCATGCTCAGCCGCGACCGTGGCCTGCTGCGCCGCCGTGAACTGTGGGCGGGCGCCTACGTCTACAGCACCCGCCCCGACGACCAGCTCCACGACGTCCTGGACCGCTTCCGCCCCGAGCTGCGCCCCTGGACCCGCTGCACCGCCTGCAACGGCCTGCTGCGGGACGCCACGAAGGACGAGGTGGCCGACCAGATCGAGCACGGCACTCATCGCACGTACGACGTCTTCGCCCGCTGCGGCGACTGCGGCCGCGCCTACTGGAAGGGCGCCCACCACGACCAGTTGGAGGCCATCGTGGAACGCGCCCTGGCCGGGTACGCCGAACGGAGCTGACGTCCGGCCGGCTTCCGGCTGACGTCCGGGGCCCGTCCCGGGGCCGGTGTCCGGGCCCGGCTCAGCCGCCCAGTGCGGTGCGCAGGCGGTCCGGGTCGGTCGTGGGGGCGTCGCAGGTGAAGTTGCGGCAGACGTAGGCGGTCGGCTCGCCGTGGGCGAGGGGGCGGTCGGCGAGCAGCGGGAACTCCTCGCTCTCCGGGGTGCCGTACGCGACGACCGCGCCGGGGGCGGTGCCCAGAAGTGCCGTACGGTGCAGGGCCTTTGCCGCCTTGTCGTCGAGGGACGGGCCGACGACCGCGACCTCGCGCGGACCGTCCAGCAGGGCCTCGGCGACGGCGAGGCCCCAGCCGATGAAGCGCGGAACGCGCGGGCCGAGCGCGCTCACCACGCCCAACGCCCGCTCGGCGGCGGTGCGGTGGACCTCGGAACCCGTGTGGGCGGCGTAGCCGAGCAGGGCGCCGGCGGCCGCCGACCAGCCTGAGGGGGTGGCGTTGTCGGTGGGGTCCTGCGGCCGGCGGATCAACTCCTCGGCGTCGGCGGCCGTGTCGTACAGGGCACCCGACTCCGGGTCGGTGAACCGGGTCAGCACATGCCCGAGGAGCAGCCCGGCGAACTCCAGCCAGACACCCTCGCCGGTCACGGAGGCGAGGGCGAGGAAGCCCTCGGCGACGTCGGCGTAGTCCTCCAGCACCCCGGCGTTGGCTCCGGCCCGGCCGTCCTTGCTGGTACGGCGCAGCCCCGCGTGCTCGTCCATGTGCAGCCGGACCAGGAGGTCGGCGGCGCCGACCGCGGCCTCGACCAGGTCCGGGCGGTCGAAGTAGGCGCCGGTCTCGGCGAGGGCGGCGATCGCCAGCCCGTTCCAGGCGGCGACGACCTTGTCGTCCCGGCCGGGCGCCGGACGCTCGGCCCGCTTCGCCAGCAGCCGGCGACGGACGGACTCGACCCGGTCGGCGTCGAAAACGCCTTCCTGCACGGGGAGTTGCAGAACGGAGGAGCCGTGTTCGAAGGTCCCCTCCTCGGTCACGCCGAAACAGCGGGCGGCGAGTTCGGCGTCCTCGGCGCCCAGGGCCTCGTGCAGTTGGGCGGGAGTCCAGACGTAGTAGGCGCCCTCCACGTGCCGGCCCCTGCCGTCGTCGCTGTCGGCGTCCAGGGCCGAGGCGAACCCGCCTTCGGCGGTGCGCAGTTCGCGCACCATGAAGTCGGCGGTCGCGAGGGCGACCCGGCGGGCGAAATCGGAGCCGGTGGCCCGCCACAGGTGGGCGTAGCCCCGGCACAGCAGGGCGTTGTCGTACAGCATCTTCTCGAAGTGCGGCACCACCCAGTCGCGGTCGACGGAGTACCGGGCGAAGCCGCCGCCGAGCTGGTCGTGGATGCCGCCGCGGGCCATCCGCTCGCAGGTGTCCGCCGCCATCTGGAGGGCGCCCTCGGAGCCAGTGCGGGCGTGGTGGCGCAGCAGGAACTCGATCACCATCGACGGCGGGAACTTCGGCGCCCCGCCGAACCCGCCGCGACTCGCGTCGTACTCCCGGGTCAGCGCGAGCAGCGCCTGCGCGAGTTCCTCCTCGCCGGGCGGCCGCGCGGAGCCGTAGTCGATCTCCCGCTGCGCGAGGTCCCGCACGATCTTCGCGGCGACGTCGGCGACTTCCTCCCGCCGGGTCCGCCAGGCCTGCCGCACCCCTTCGAGGACCTGCCCGAAGGAGGGCATGCCGTGCCGGGGCTCGGGCGGGAAGTAGGTGCCGAAGTAGAACGGCTCGGCGTCGGGCGTGAGGAAGACGGTCATCGGCCAGCCGCCCTGCCCGGTGGCCGCCTGCACGGCCTCCATGTACACGGCGTCGACGTCGGGGCGCTCCTCGCGGTCCACCTTGACGCTGACGAAGTGCTCGCCGAGGAAGGCGGCGGTGGCCGGGTCCTCGAAGGACTCGTGCGCCATGACGTGGCACCAGTGGCAGCTGCTGTACCCGACGCTCAGCAGCACGGGGACATCGCGCCGCCGGGCCTCCTCGAAGGCCTCCGCCGACCACGGCCACCAGTCGACCGGGTTGTCGGCGTGCTGGAGCAGGTACGGGGACGTCTCGTGGGCCAGTCGGTTCGGCATACCCTCCATCCTGCCTCACCCGGCCCCGCCGGACGCGGAAGGTGATCGTCCTGCGACTCCCCGTGTGGTCCCGCCCCTTTCTCCGGGCGGTCGGCACCCCGCCGGGGCCATCGGTGATCGCCGCCCCCTCGCGCTCCCGGCCGACCCGAAGGACACTCGTAGGAAACGGAGTTGGCGCCGGAGGGGGACGGGACATGCGGGATGGCCATCGGGCGGACGCCGAGCGGCTGCTGACTCGGGCCGTGGAGGAGGAGGTTCGCCGCTCGGGCGGCCGGGTGGACGGAGGTCTGCTGCTGTCCCGGGCGCGCGGCGCGCTGGACACCATGGCCGGGACCGCGGCGGAGGAGTACGAGGCCTACACGCGGGCGCTGGACGAGTCGGCGGCCGGGCAGCTCACGTTCGCCCAGCGCTACGCGCGCGAGGGCGGCCGAACTCCCCTGCTCGTCGCGGGAGTCGCGGGGCTCGCCGCCATCGTGGCCGACCTGGCGCTGGGCACCGACGGCGGCACCGCCGTCGGCGCGGGCGTCACCGTCGGAGTGGTGGGCGCCGCCGCCACCGTCGTGAAGGTGACCGCCACCCATCTGCCCGCCGCCCACCGCCGGGCCGGGGCGGCCGGCCAGCCCGGCGGTCCGGAACAGCTGCGGTTGCAGTGGCTGACCGCGCTGGAGGTGCGCGGCATCCGCCCGTTCCTCGACCAGCAGCGCGTGCTGAGCGCGTCCACCACACCGAAGAAGGCGGCGCCAAGGCTGCGCGGCACGGACAAGAGCGCGGCGGCCCGCAGACGCACTGTCCTGGAGCAGTCGTTCGGCCAACTCCCCGATTCGGAGGACGTGTTCGCGGGGCGGCGGGAGGAGGTGGCACGGATCCGGCAGTGGGTGCAGGCGGCCCGCGCGTCCACCCAGACCCGGCCGACCGTCGTGGTCCTGCACGGAGCGCCGGGCTCCGGCCGCAGCACGCTGGCGGTGCGCGCGGCACACGATCTGAGAGACCAGTTCCGGGGCGCGGTCGTGGTCGATCTGCGCGGCGGCAGCCAGGAGGAGCCGCCGCTGCCCACCCGCGACGCCCTGCTGCACCTGCTGAACCGGCTCGGCGCGCCCCGCGAGCAACTGCTGTTCCGCGAACGCTCCTCCCCCGAGCAGCAGCTCAAACGGCTCGGCGAGCTGTACCACCAGCATCTGACGGGGCTGCCGGTCACGATCGTGCTGGACGACGCCTCGGACGCCGAGCAGGTCCGCGCCCTGGTGCCCGAGCGGTCCGACAGCCTGGTCCTGGTGACCGCCCGCGAGCCGCTCCGGCTGCCCGCCGACCTGCCGGCCTGGGTCCACCAGCTCCCCGTGCAGGCCCTGGACGCGGTCGGCGCGGAGGAACTGCTGACCGCCGCCGCACAGGACAGTTCGGGGCCCTACGACGCGGAATCCACCGACCGGATCGGGCGGTTGTGCGGCGGGCTGCCGCTGGCGCTGCGTATCGCGGGCTCCTGTCTCGGCCCGCGCTCACCGCGTCAACTGGCCACGGATCTGGGCGCGTACGGCCCGGTGGAACCGGTGGAACGGGCGCTGTGGCTGCGCTACACCGACCAGTCGGATCAGGCCCGCCGGCTGCTGAGGCGGCTCGCCCTGGCCGGACGCGCCTCGATGGGCGGCGCGGCGGCGGCCGCGCTGCTGGCCACGGACGAGACGGAGGCGAACCAGCACCTGGCGGCCCTCGCCCGGGCGGGCCTGATCGACCATGTGCGGGGCAACCGCTACCGGCTGCACGACCTGGTGCGGGCCTTCGCGCACGCACGTCTGCTGGACGAGGAGGACCCCGCCGAGCGGACGGCGGCGCAGGAGCGGCTGATCGAGAACTACGCCGAGCTGGCCGACTCGGTGCTGCGTCTGGTCGACGGGAACATGTCGACCCGCTCGGACCGCTTCAGCCCGCACGGCTTCACCTCCCTGGACGAGGCGCTGCGCTGGCTGGACGACGAGTCGAGCTTCATCACGGCGGCCCTCCGGCACGCGGAGGGCGTGAACCAGGGGGCCGTGCTGAACCTGCTCGGCGCCCTGTGCGACTACTGCCTGCTGCGCGGCGACCTGTACCGGCTGGGGGAGATCAGCGAGCTGACCCAGGCCGTCGACCAGGGGCTGCTGGTCCGGTCGGTGCAGTGGCGTACCGGTATCGCGGCCCGCCAGCTCGGCGAGCTGGACAAGGCGCGTACCACGCTGGCCTCGGTCGTCGACCTCTACCGGGAGGCCCACCACGACGCGGGCGCGGCCCGCGCGCTGAACTCGCTCGGCATCACGCTGCACCACCAGGGCAGCCTGACGGAGGCGGCGGCCCGGCTGCGGGAGGCCCTCGCCCTTCAGGCGGCGCCCGAGCTGGCGACCGACCGCGCCTGGACGATGCACGCGCTGGCGGCGGTGGAGCGGGACCGGGCGCACCTGGCCGAGGCGCTGGAGCTGCTGACCCAATCGCTGGTGCTGCACCGGGAGGGCGGGTCGGTGCACGGCGAGGCGTGGGCCCACTTCCAGCTGGGCCAGCTCGCGCTGCGCAGGGGTGACGTGGAGCGCGCCGAGGCGGATCTGCGCCGGGCGCTGGAACGCTACCGCCGCACCCAGGACGCCCGCGGCGAAGCCTGGGCGCTCACCCAGCTGGCCCGGGCCCGGCTGGTGGCCGGCGACACGGCCGAGGCGGTGGAGGAGCTGCGGCAGGCGGCGGCACGGCACCGGGACAACGAGGACGCGCGCGGCGAGGCGTGGACGCTGTACTACCTCGGTCAGGCGCTGGAGGAGACCGGCGGGCTCGACCAGGCGGTGCGCGAGCTGGAGCGCGCCCGCACCATGTTCTCCCGGATGCGGGACGTGTACGGGCTGGCCTGCGCCCGCCATCATTCGGCCCGGGTCACCCGGGACCAGCGGGCGGCGCAGACCGGGTCACTGCGCAACTCCGGTTTCGCCCGTCAGCTCCTGGTCGACGCCCGCGCCGACTTCCAGCGCATCGGCGTCGCGCACGGCGAGGCGTGGACGTGTCTGGAGCTGGCCGTCGTGGACGCCGGGAACGCGCGCACCCAGCAGGCGCTGTCCCTGTGCGACGAGGCGCTGGCCCTGTTCGCCTCCTACGGCGACCGCCGCGGTGAGGACTGGGCCCGGTTCCTGCGCTGCACCCTGCTGCCGTACGCGGCCCCCGGCGGTACGGAGGTCGGCACGGCGGTGGCCCAGGAGGAACTGGCCCAGCTCGTCCGCGGCGGCCATCCGCTGCGCGACGGGAAGCTGAACGACTACGTCGAGGCCTACCGGCTCCTCCTGGAGCGCGGCGTGAGCCTGGAGGCGGGCTGGCAGGCCTGGCGCCTGGGCATGGTGCCCGAGCGGCACGCGCGGGAGGTGATGGGGGTGGCGGTGCCGGACGGCGAGAGCTGAGAGCGGCACCGCCTGCCCGGGTGTCAGCCCCGCTCGGCCTTGACCTCGCCGGCGGCGGCACCGGGCCGCGCGGCGGGGTCCGGGGCCTCCTTGAAGTCGATCCTGCCCATGTGGCGGTTCATGGACTTCATCAGGCCCCACACCGCGAGGGCCATCACCGCGAAGACGACGAAGCCGAGGACGCCGGGAGTGACCTTGTTCTTGTCGAACTCGGCGAGGGTTACCAGGTGCGTCATTGCCAGGCTCACGCTTGCACTCATGTCAGGCATTGTCCCTCACGGCTGCCGGACGCCCGCAAAGAGGTCGTCCTCCGGGAGCGAGGTGTCGACGAGCGACTTCGCGAGCTCGTACTCCTCCGTCGGCCAGACCTCCTTCTGGACCTCCATCGGCACCCGGAACCAGCCGCCGTCGGGGTCGATCTGCGTGGCGTGGGCGATCAGCGCCTTGTCGCGGATCTCGAAGAAATCGGCGCAGGGGATGTGCGTGGTGAGCGTGCGCTCCTTGTGGCCCGAGTCCTCCCAGCGCTTGAGCCACTCGCCGTAGGGGGACTCCAGGCCGCGGTCCAGCAGGGCCTGGTGCAGCGCCTCGGTGCGCAGGCGGTTGAAGCCCTGGTTGTAGTACAGCTTCAGCGGCTGGTAGGCCGGGCCGTACTCCTCCTCCGGGTACTTCTCGGCGTCCGCGGCGCCCTCGAAGGCCACCATCGAGATCTTGTGGGTCATGATGTGGTCGGGGTGCGGGTAGCCGCCGTTCTCGTCGTAGGTGGTGATCACCTGGGGGCGGAAGGAGCGGATCCTGCGGACCAGCTCGCCGGCCGCCTTGTCGAGGTCCTCCAGGGCGAAACAGCCCTCGGGCAGCGGGGGCAGCGGGTCGCCCTCGGGGAGGCCGGAGTCGACGAAGCCGAGCCAGTCCTGGCTCACCCCGAGGATCTCGCGGGCCTCCTCCATCTCCTTGCGGCGCACCTCGTGGATGTTCTCCTCGATGTACTTGTCGCCCTGGAGCTTGGGGTTGAGGATGGAGCCGCGCTCTCCGCCCGTGCAGGTCACCACCAGCACGTCCACCCCCTCGGAAACGTACTTGGCCATGGTGGCCGCGCCCTTGCTCGACTCGTCGTCGGGGTGCGCGTGCACGGCCATCAGTCGCAGCTGGTCAGTCAAGGCTCAGTCCTCAGGTGAAGTCGGTGCCCGGTTCGGCGGGCAGTCAACGGGGTGCCGTCCCGCGATGAGATCGGTCCGGGGTGGCGGTCGGTCGGTCGGGCGGGGGCTTCTATAGTGACCGAATCGGGGGGCGAATAATTCCGGGGTCCGGCTCCGGGAGCCCCCTGCGGGACGCCCGTCCCGCACCGGCCGAGAGGACGATCATGAGCACGGCGAGCACCCGGCTGCCCGAGGGCCGCTACGGCCGCTCCCCGGACGAGCGCGCCGACCACAAGCTCAAAATCGCCGGTGCCGTCCTGAGCGCGGCCCTGCTGGCCCTGATCGGCTACTTCGCCTACCACTACGTCGGCCAGAACAAGATCAGCGCGCAGGTCGTCACCTTCCAGACGTCGAAGGACTCGGTGCAGATCCATCTGGAGGTCCACAAGGACGCCGACGTCCGCGGCTACTGCACGCTGCGCTCGCAGGCGGCCGACGGCTCCGAGGTCGGGCGGGCCGACTTCCGCTTCGACGAGCGCGCCTCGCAGGTCGACAAGGTGCTCACCCTGCGGACGACGGCCCGGGGCACGACGGCCGAGCTGCTGGGCTGCAGCACCGAGTGACGCGTCGGCGCCGACCGGAATACACGGCCGCTGACCTGCGTTGACATAGGTCTCACGGCTTATGTCCTCCCCCTTTGAGCCCTGAATTGTTAGGCTCGTGGTTTCGCCCACCCATGAGGGAACATTCTTCTGGGTAGGGCGATGCTTTGTATTCCCAGCACCGACGAGGAGCACCTGTGACCCAGACCAGCGAGAACGTCACCTGGCTGACCCAGGAGGCGTACAACAAGCTCAAGGACGAGCTTGCGCACCTTACTGGTCCTGCGCGCACGGAGATCGCCGCCAAGATCGCGGCCGCGCGCGAGGAGGGCGACCTGCGCGAGAACGGCGGGTACCACGCGGCCAAGGAGGAGCAGGGCAAGCAGGAGCTCCGCGTGCGCCAGCTGACCCAGCTCCTGGAGACCGCCCAGGTCGGCGAGCCGCCGGCCGCGGACGGCGCGGTCGCGCCGGGCATGGTCGTCACGATCGCCTTCGACGGCGACGAGGACGACACCCTGTCCTTCCTGCTGGCCTCGCGGGAGTACGCGAGCGCCGAGATCGAGACCTACTCGCCGCAGTCCCCGCTGGGCTCCGGCGTGATGGGCCACAAGGTCGGCGAGGACGCGGAGTACGAGCTGCCGAACGGCAAGATCGCCTCGGTGAAGATCCTCAAGGCTGAGCCGTACAGCGGCTGAGTCCCCGCACCGCCTTCCGCCGAAGCCCCCGGCGCTCCGCGTGAGCACCGGGGGCTTCGTCATGTCCGGACCACCGGCGGGCTGGCTCCGCCGTCGCCCGCGCTCAGGCCGTGGCCGAGCGGTACTTGCGCACCGCCAGGGTGCGGAAGACGAGGATGATCAGCGCCGAGTAGATCAGCGAGGCCCAGACCGGGTGCTGCATCGGCCAGGCGCTTGACGTGGACTGGCCGGGGTTGGCGAAGAGCACACGGCAGGCCTGGACGGTGGCGCTGAACGGGTTCCACTCCGCGACATGGCGCAGCCACGGCGTCATCTTGCCGGAGTCCACGAACGCGTTGGAGACGAACGTCACCGGGAAGAGCCAGATGAGGCCGCCGGAGGTGGCCGCCTCGGGCGTGCGGACCGACAGGCCGATCAGGGCGCCGATCCAGGTGAACGCGTAACCGAGCAGGAGCAGCAGGCCGAAGGCGGCCAGCACCCGGCCGGCGTTGGTGTCGCCGTACGATCCGACCCGCTAGCCGACGAGCAGGGCGACGGCGGCGAGGACGAACAGGGTCAGCGCCGTCTGCACCAGGTCGGCGAAGGTGCGCCCGGTGAGCACCGCGCCGCGGGCCATGGGCAGCGAGCGGAACCGGTCGATGACGGTGCAGGGCACCACCGTGGTCGCCGCGCAGCACAGCAGCAGCGGGCGGACAGGGTCTTCTGCTAGCGCCTGCACGATAAGGGGCTCGCCGGAATCCCTCCGGTGAGCCCCTTACTCGCGTGCTGGACAAAACGAATAACCGGCCATCGTGCATCATAAGGCCGTGTGGAAATGAGTCGTGTTTTGGCTGCTCAGCGGCCTGTTTAGGCTGGGTGAAACCCAGCGTGGGTACCGACGAACACGATTCGGGCTCGTCGCCATACGGCGAGCCTTCATACTTTCGTGGTGTTGCACCTCGTCGACGGCCACGCATGGAGCGCGGCGAAGAAGCGTGCTCAACCGGCTGCCCGGCGGTACTTGCGTACCGCCAGCGTTCGGAACACCACGACAATCAGCACGGACCACAGCAACGATGCCCACATCGGGTGCTGCATGGGCCACGCGTCCGGCACCGGATATCCCGCCGGGAGGTTGCCGAAGAGGTGGCGGCATGCCTGCACAGTGGCGCTGAACGGGTTCCAGTTCGCGATGGTCTGCAAGAACGAGGGCATGTTCTCCGACGGCACGAACGCATTCGAGATGAATGTCAGCGGGAACAGCCAGATCAGGCCGCCGGAGGTAGCCGCCTCGGGGGTGCGTACGGACAGGCCGATCAGCGCGCCGATCCACGAGAACGCGTAGCCGAGCAGGAGCAGCAGGCCGAATCCGACCAGTACCTTGCCGAAGTTCTCGTGCGTGCGCCAGCCGACCAGGACGGCGACGACCGCGAGGACCACCAGGGTCAGGGCCGTCTGCACCAGGTCGGCGAGGGTGCGGCCGGTGAGGACCGCGCCGCGGGCCATGGGCAGCGAGCGGAACCGGTCGATGAGGCCCTTGTGCATGTCGTCGGCGATCCCCGCGCCGGCTCCGGCGGTGGCGAACGTGACGGTCTGCGCGAAGATGCCCGCCATCAGGAACTCGCGGTATCCGGCGGGGCTAAGGCCCGCACCCGGAACGTTGATCGAGCCGCCGAACACATAGCTGAACAGCACCACGAACATAATCGGCTGGATCAGCCCAAAAATGAGCATCTCTGGAATCCGGGTCATGCGGATCATATTCCGCCGGGCGATGACCAGGGAATCGCTCATGCCGCTCACTTCGTCTGCTCCTTCCAGGCATTGAGCCGGGCACCGAGCGCGGGGTGACGGAGCCCCCTGCCGCCGACCTCCAGCCCACTCACATCCAAGTCTCGGATGCGCGGCGAGATGAATCCTGACTGATACGAGCGAACAGGATCCTGGGTCAGGACGTTGCCGGGCGGGGCGATCCGCGCGCTGTCGGTGGCAGCACTCACTTGACGGTCTCCTTCTTGTGCCGGCGGTCCTTGGCGTCGGCGCCCCGGGCGCCGCTCGTGCCGTTCTCGTCCCCGGCCTCGGCCACATGGCCGGTCAGGGACAGGAACACGTCGTCCAGGGTCGGGCGGCGCAGACCGATGTCGTCGATCTCGATGCCGCGGGTGTCCAGCTCCCGGATGATCTCGGCGAGGAGCTTCGCGCCGCCGGTGACGGGCGTGGTGATCTTGCGGGTGTGCTCCTCGACGGTGGTGTCGCCCTTGCCGAAGCCGCGCAGCACCTCCATCGCGGTGGGGATGTGCTCGCGCTGGTGGACCACGACCTCCACGCGCTCGCCGCCGGTGCGGGCCTTGAGCTGGTCGGAGGTGCCGCGCGCGATGACCCGGCCGTGGTCGACCACTGCTATCTCGTGCGCCAGGTGGTCGGCCTCTTCCAGGTACTGCGTGGTGAGCAGCAGGGTGGTACCGCCGGAGACCAGCTGTTTGATGACCTCCCACAGCTGCTGGCGGTTGCGCGGGTCGAGGCCGGTCGTCGGCTCGTCCATGAACATCACCGGCGGGGAGACGACGAGCGCCGCCGCCAGGTCGAGCCGGCGGCGCATGCCTCCGGAGTAGGTCTTCGCCGGCCGGTCCGCGGCGTCGGCGAGGTTGAACTGCTCCAGCAGCTCCCCCGCCCTGGTCTTCGCCGCCGCGGCCCTCATCTGGTACAGCCGGCCGACCATCTCGAGGTTCTCGCGGCCGGTCAGATACTCGTCGACGGCGGCGAACTGGCCGGACAGGCCGATCGAACGCCGCACCTCGTTGGGCTGCTTGAGAACGTCGAGACCCGCGACGACGGCCTTGCCGCTGTCGGGTCGCAGCAGCGTGGTCAGACAGCGGACGGTGGTGGTCTTGCCCGCGCCGTTGGGCCCGAGCAGTCCCAGCACCGTGCCCTCGGGGACATCGAGGTCGACGCCGTCCAGAGCCCTTACGTCGCCGAAGGTCTTCACCAGACCTTCGGCATAGATGGCGCCCGGCATATCAGTCTCCACGTCGTCGGGGATGGTCGGAAAAGCCTAGAGAGGCAGGTGTTGTTCCGCAGGGAATTTTCGCCCGCACCACGTCCGCTCAGGCCGCCTCGCGAACACGACACACCATAACGCGATGTATCGCGTCTGCTCAACGGATTTGCCCGAACGAGTGACGAGGAACCGATGACCTCCGTGTTCCGCCCGCCCGCCGCCCGCCCGGCGGAGGACGGGATCAGTCGATGACGGTGTAGCCGGCCTCGCGCAGCGCCTGGCCGACCTCGGCACAGTGCGCCGGACCCTTCGTCTCCAGATGCAGCTCCACCTCCGCCTCCGCGAGCCCGAGCCGAGGGTCGGTCCGGACGTGGCTGACGTCGAGGACGTTGGCGTCGACCGCCGACAGCACCCCCAGCAGCGTGGCGAGCGCGCCCGGCCGGTCGGTCAGCCGCAGGCTGACTGCCAGGTAGCGGCCCTGCGCGGCCATGCCGTACCGCAGCACCCGCTGGAGCAGCACCGGATCGACGTTCCCGCCGGACAGCACCGCCACCACCGGACCGGCCACGGGGCCCGAACAGCCCAGCAGCGCGGCGACCGGGCTCACCCCGGCCGGCTCGACCACCAGCTTGGCCCGCTCCAGGCACAGCAGCAGCGCGGCGGACAACTCGTCCTCGGTGACCGTGCGTACCTCGTCCAGCAGTTCGCGCAGGATCCCGAACGGCACATCGCCCGGCCGGCCGACTCTGATGCCGTCGGCCATCGTCGCCGGAGTGCCGACCGTCACCGGGCGGCCCGCCGCCAGCGAGGGCGGGTACGCCGCCGAGCCCTCCGCCTGCACCCCGACGATCCGCACGTCCGGCCGCAGCGACTTCACCGCCACCGCGATACCGGCCGCGAGCCCGCCCCCGCCGATGCCGACGACGATCGTGCGCACCTGCGGGCACTGCTCCAGGATCTCCAGGCCCACCGTGCCCTGCCCCGCGATGATGTCGGGGTGGTCGAACGGGTGGATGAACACCGCGCCCGTCCGGGCCGCGTACTCCTGGGCGGCGGCCAGCGTCTCGTCGACCACCTGGCCGTGCAGGCGCACCTCGGCGCCGTAGTCCTGTGTGGCGCTGATCTTCGGCAGCGGGGCGCCCTTGGGCATGAACACCGTGGAGTGCACCCCGAGCAGCGACGACGCCAGCGCGACGCCCTGCGCGTGGTTGCCGGCGCTCGCGGCCACCACCCCGGCGGCACGCTCCTCGGGCAGCAGCCCCGCGATCCGGACGTAGGCGCCGCGCAGCTTGAACGAACCCGTCCGCTGGAGGTTCTCGCACTTCAGGTGTACCGGCGCGCCCACCAGGTCGGACAGGTACCTGCTGCCCTCCATCGCGGTCACCCGCGCCACCCCGGAGAGCATCTTCTGCGCGCCGCGCACATCGTCCAGGGTGACGGGCCAGGGGGAGCCGGCCGTGCTGTAGCTCATGCCTCAAGTCTCGCAGTTCACGGGCCGCGGACACTGTTGTGACCATCCTCCGAGACCGGATGGCGCAGCGCCGGTACGACTTGCCCCCCGGCCGCGTAACCTGTCCCCCAACCCAGCAGCTCTCCAGAAGTGAGCCCCCGGCCATGCCCACAACACCCGACATGTCGACGGACATGACGACCGGCGGTGACACCGGTCTCCTCGACACCCTCCAGCACGAGGTGGCGGTCTTCGCCCGCCGGGCCGAGCAGACTCGCCTCGGCGGCGTCGGACAGGTGCGCAACTCCATGGACCGCGCCGCGTACCTGCTGCTCAACCGCCTCGACAAAGAGGGTCCGATGGGCGTCAAGGCGCTCGCCGCGAGCATGGGCATCGACTCCTCCACCGTCACCCGTCAGGTGGCGCCGCTCGTCGACACCGGCCTCGTCAAGCGCACCTCGCACCCCGAGGACGGGCGGGCCGTGGTGCTCCAGCTCTCCCCGCGCGGGCTGTCGCGGCTGGAGGAGGTCCGCTCGTCCAGGCGGCAGCTGATGGCCGAGCTGACCCAGGACTGGGAGCCGGCGGAGCGCGAGGCCTTCTGCTCACTGCTGACCCGCTTCAACCACGCCCTCTCCGCCCGCCAGGGCATACCGCAGACGGACTCGCCCTCGGCGTCGTAGAGCGGCGAACGGGCACGGGCCGACGGGTGTGAACGCGGCCCTTGACCGACGGTCGGTCCCTCCCCTCATATGAGACCGGGCCCTCGTCGTACCCGGTTCAGGAGGCCGTGCGAGAAAGGGTCCCGCGGTCACGGTCGCCCTTGGGGGGAGGCGCGGTGCGAGAACGGCAGGCGGCCCAAGGGGCTCGCCGGGCCCGGGAGTTCGAGGCGTTCGTCGCGGGCGCGGCCGGGCGGCTGCTGCATGCCGCCACGCTGCTCACCGCCGAGGGCCCCGGCGACAACCCGCGTGCGCGACGTCTGCTGACCCTCGCCCTGGCGCACACGTACGCGTGCTGGGACCGGCTGCGTGGCGAGGACCCGTACAACCACGCCCGCCGGCATCTGGCCGCCCGCTTCGCCCGCGAGGCGTGGCATCAGCGCGGCGCTCCGGGCCGCGCCCGCCGGAGGCCACCCGGCGCCCTGGCCGCGCTCACTCCCCAGGAGCGCCTGATCATCGTCCTCAGGCTGTACGAGGGGGTGGCCGAGGAACAGGCGGCGGCCCTGCTGGGCCTGCCCACGGACCGCGTCCACGTGATCTGCGACCGCGCGATCACCACGCTCACCCGCACTCCGGCGAGCCCGGCACCGCCGGTCGGCGACGCCGGGGCGGCAACGTCATGAGTGGAACGAGCGGCGTGTGCGGCCCGAGTGGCCCGGGCGAACGACCGGACGAGTGGAGGCGGCCGTGAACAGGGCCGAGCGGGAGGCGACCGTACGGCGGATCCTGGAACAGCGTCCGCCGCAGGTGCCCACCGAGCTGTACGAGGAGGCCGTGCGCCGCGGAGGACGGATGCTGCGCCGCCGTACGGCCGCCCGCCGGTTGATGTGGCTGGTGCTGGCCGCGGCGGCCGTCGCCTTCACGGTGTGGGCGCTCACGGTCCGCCCCTGGGTGGAGCCGCCGTCGCAGACGACTCCACCCGTGACCGGCTGGTAACCCCTAGCCGAGGGCCTGCCTCAGGTCCTCGAGCAGGTCGTCGACGTTCTCGATGCCCACGGACAGGCGCACCAGGTCCCCGGGGACCTCCAGCGCGGAGCCCACCACGGACGCGTGCGTCATGCGCCCGGGGTGCTCGATCAGGGACTCGACGCCGCCCAGGGACTCGCCGAGCGTGAACACCTTGGCGCGGTTGCAGACCTCGACGGCCGCCTCCTCGCCGCCCTCGACCCGGAAGGAGACCATGCCGCCGAACGCCTTCATCTGCTTGGCGGCCACCTCGTGACCGGGGTGCTCCGGCAGGCCCGGGTAGAGGACCTGCGTCACGCGCGCGTGCCGGGACAGCATGTCGGCGACCTTCGTCGCGTTCTCGCTGTGCCGGTCCATGCGCACCGCGAGCGTCTTGGTGCCGCGCAGCACCAGCCAGGAGTCGAAGGGGCCGGCGACGGCGCCCATCGCGTTCTGGTGGAACGCCAGTTCCTCGCCCAGCCCGGTGTCGCCGACGATCAGCGCGCCGCCGACGACGTCCGAGTGGCCGCCCATGTACTTGGTCAGCGAGTGCACGACCACGTCCGCGCCGAGCGCGAGCGGCTGCTGGAGGTACGGCGTGGCGAAGGTGTTGTCGACGACGAGCCTCGCGCCCGCGTCCCGTGCGACCTGAGCGATGGCGGCGATGTCGGTGATGCCGAGCAGCGGGTTGGAGGGGGTCTCCACCCACACGGCCTTGGTCTTCGGGGTGATGGCGGCTCGTACAGCGGCCGGGTCGGAGGTGTCCGCGACCGACCACTCCACGCCCCACCGGGAGACGACCTTGGCGAACAGGCGGAAGGTACCGCCGTAGGCGTCGTTGGGGATGACGACGTGGTCGCCGGGGCTGAGCAGCGTACGCAACAGGCAGTCCTCGGCCGCCAGTCCGGACGCGAACGCGAGTCCGCGGCGGCCGCCCTCCAGGGCGGCGAGGTTCTCTTCCAGGGCGGTCCTGGTCGGGTTGGCGCTGCGGCTGTACTCGTAGCCGTCGCGCAGACCGCCCACGCCGTCCTGCTTGTAGGTCGAGACCTGGTAGATCGGCGGGACGACCGCCCCGGTCCGGGGGTCGGCGGTGTTGCCCGCGTGAATCGCGAGCGTCTCGAAGTGCTCACTGATGTGCCTGTCGCTCATGAGCCCGAGGGTAATGCGCTTGTGGGGGTGGTGGCGGACGGCGGGGCCCGGGCCGCCCGGGAGGCCCGGGTTGTCCACAGGCTCGCGGCACAGGTTGGCCAAGTGTCGGCGCCGTCTGGTTCGCTTGTCGCATGGAGATTTTCTGGGTCCTGATGGCGCTGGCCATGCTGGGCTTCGTGCTGGTCCCGTTCCTCAGGCGCAGGCGTGCCGGCATCGAGCAGGTGGCGCCCGGACACCCGGACGCCGCGGACCCTGCGAACTACGGATTCGTCCGGCAGGAGGAGCTCGACGTCCGCATGCCCGGACCGGACCAGGACCTGGTGGACGTCCTGGAACTGGTGCAGCGCACGCAGGACTACCGCGCCGCCTCCCAGCTCCTGGCGGGCACGGAGAAGGAGGGCGAGCTGCGCTGGCAGCGGATCCAGGCCTTCGCCGGGGCGGCCTGCCTGGAGCTCCAGCAGCGGCCGGGCGGGGTCAGCGAGGCGCCCGGCGGGCAGTGGCTGCGGGTGTGGCGGGCCGAGGCACCCAAGGACCCCGGCGGCGCGGCGGTGCACGCCGAGTTCCTGGTGCAGCAGGCATGGCGTACGGCGACGCCGGGCACGGACGACTTCCGGATCATCATGGAGGAGGCCCGGGAGGCGTGCGGGCAGGCGGCGCTGCTGGCCCCGGGCGACCCGGTCCCGTACATCGTCGAGCTGTCCGTGGCGCGGGGCCTGGCGTACCCGCAGCCGGAGTTCGAGAAGCTGTGGCTGAAGATCCTCGACCGGGCGCCGGCCCACACGGGAGCGCATCTGGCGGCCCTGCACTACTGGTGCGAGAAGTGGCACGGCTCGCGTGAGCTGGCGTACTCCTTCGCGGAGGCCGCCGCGGCCCGTGCGCCCCGGGGCTCGCTGCTGGCGGCCATGCCGCTGTTCGCGGTCTTCGAGCACCTTCCCGAGGTCAACCTGGTCAGGGGCTTCTACCAGAGCGAGGTCGTGACCAAGGCGGTCCACGGCGCGCTCTTCGCGGTGCACGCGGCCCGTCCCGACGACCCGATGCTCGCCCACGTCCGCCATCTGCTGCTCTTCTTCCTGGTCCGCTCCGAGCGCTGGGCGGAGGCGATGAGCCAGCTGATACACGTCGACGGCCATGTGGGTGCGATGCCGTGGACCCTGTCCGAGGACCCGGCGGCGGAGTTCGCCGTCTACCGGGCCCTGGCCGTGGCGGGCTACGAGGCCAACGGCGGCAGCCCGGCGACACTGCGCCACTGAGCGGTCCCGGCCGCGCGGCCGGACAGGCTCGTCCAGCGGGTCGGCCACCCTGACCCCGCAGCGGCGGAAGCTTGTGCCCCCCGCCGGGAATGACGGCGGCGGCAGGATCGTTCTCCCCCATGCCGTAGCCCGCGCACGCGGGAGCGGTGAAACCGACGGGCCCGTTGTGACGGACGGGCCCGCCCCGGGCCGGCGGGGAGACCCCATGCTCTTCGGCTGTGCTTCTGGGGAGCCGAGCGCATGTTCTGGCAGCTCCCGACGGGCGTGTGGACGACCCTGATGGAGCTACCAGGCAGGCGCGAACCGGCTGCGGAGACTCGGCCGGAGGGCCGGCCTCCGCCTTCCGCCGAGCCGCCTCGCGGTCAGCCCTCCGCGCGGGCGGGCAGCCGCCATCCCGGGCGCGGGAAGTGGCAGGTGTAGCCGTCCGGGTAACGCTGCAGGTAGTCCTGGTGCTCGGGCTCGGCCTCCCAGAAGGGGCCGACCGGCTCCACCTCGGTGACGACCTTGCCGGGCCACAGTCCGGAGGCGTCCACATCCGCGATCGTGTCCTCGGCGATCCGCTTCTGCTCGTCGTCCACGTAGTAGATCGCCGAGCGGTAGCTGAGGCCGATGTCGTTGCCCTGGCGGTTCCTGGTGCTCGGGTCGTGGATCTGGAAGAAGAACTCCAGGATCGCTCGGAAGTCGGTCTTCGCGGGGTCGAAAAGGATCTCAATGGCCTCCGCGTGCGTGCCGTGGTTACGGTACGTCGCGTTCGGCACGTCACCGCCCGTGTATCCGACCCGGGTGGCCGTCACGCCGGGGAGCCGGCGGATCAGCTCCTCCATACCCCAGAAGCATCCGCCGGCCAGCACTGCCGTCTGCGTCTGCGCAGCCATTACGGCCCCTCCAATATCTGTCAGCTCGGTCGTTCGGGCTGGTCGGCTCGCACACCACCGGCATCCCATGCCCACTGCCCTCAACGCGCGAGGCTTCGAAGCGATTCCGCGCCCGCCCAACCCGCCCCGCGGCCGCCGACCACCACGAGGAGCGCACCGAGGTACTGAAGAGCCGTGGCACCGGCTGTCCGCACGATGCGACCGGCGCTGTCCGTCGCGGCGAACGGCAGCCGAAAATCAGTGGCCGCCTGAACCGGCCGACTCCAGGCTGTACGCCATGCAAGAACCGCGGCGCGGGATCCGTGCGGCCCACTCGGAATACACGATCACCGTCTACCAGGCGTACTGCCCGGAAATCGCCCCGCCCACCGTCCGCGACGGCCGCTTCCCCGCAGATCACCAGCATGGGCGTGGTGGTGCAGACGGCGCGTTGCCCACCGGGGCCTTGGAACGGTGGCCCGGTGCGTTCTTCGACCTGAGAGCGCTGATCGCCGATCTTGACCAGTTCGACGCCGAAGCCCGGGATGATCTCCATGAGCGCACTCCTCATGAAGGGAGCAGTCTAGGAGTCGGGACCGTCGAGCGACTCAGTGAAGTCCCTGGTCAAGGCCGTGGGGTTGCTGGAGGGCGCCAACGTGGTTTGGCGGGCGGCTTCCTCGCCGGCGCCTGCGGTGACGCCCAGATCACGACGCATCGCCTCTCTCGTGACGCCTGTGAGAGACCAGAGCGCATGCTGCGCTTCGGCGGCTGACTGCAGGGTTTCGCCCGGCCGGGGGTCTCCTTGTTCCAGGCGCTTGATCTGTCCATAGACCCGGGTCAGCGCTTCGTTCAGTTCGTGAGCCGGAACAATCACAGCGTCGGGGGCGATCATCAGAGCCTCGGACCACCGGTCACGGTAGGCGTCCTTGGCTCCTTCCAACGCCGATACGTCCTCCTGCCCGGGTGTGTGATCCCGCATGGCGTACAAGCGCCGGCTGAGCGCCGTCGCGAACTGCCTGGCATCCCGATGCAGTTGTGTGTAGCAGTTCCGGCGGAGCTCACGATTCTCGCGAGCTTCCTGGATGGCTTGCCCCATCTCCAACTCGCGTTTCTTGGCCCGGTCGGCACCCCGCTGGGTGAGCAACGCACCCCCGAGTTCCCGCTACACCAGTGATCGCAATCAGTACCGCCCCCACGTCCATTCGGTCACCCTAGACCGCGAGCGGTTCCTGCTCGCCTCATCCATGCTGCTGGCATGACCGTGAACGGCTGCCGGCGTGTTGCTCGCCTCGCGGGTGGGACGGACAGCGGCCCTGCGGTGGGGGCATCTGGCTTGACCTCCGTCCGGCGAGCCCATGCTGCCATGTGCCCCCTGAGCGTTGCCGGTCTCCCTGTTCGGATTGCTGGTCAGGGCCGCAGGTGGGCGAGCAGTTCGTCACCGGCGGGGTATCGCTGTTCCTGGGGAAGCAGTCGTGTCGCGGAGTCCAGATCGCCGCGATTGACGAGTGTGCGGATTTCTCGGGCAAGTGGAGTCACGTCGCTGATGGACACGGTCCACTCGTCCGCGTAGCGCGACGATGCCTCGCCCGAGAGTCCGAGTTGCAGCGAGCGGTACGGCAGGGGACGCAAGTTCAGGTCGCGTTCGGGGTCCCACTGGACACGGGCCGGTGCGCGCTTGAGTTCCCGCTGCCAGGTGCCGCGATCGGGATGTAGACCGCGAACGTAGCTCGACAGGCAGGCGTGGCGCAGCGCCCAGTCGAAGCCGACGCGAGCGATCTCGACGGCAAGAACGGTCTCCTGCCCCGCACTGGTGCCCCAGTTGGAGCGGTACATCATCCACAGGAAGCTGGGTTTGATCCACGTCATGCGATCCCGCAGCCACGTGGAGGGAAAGCGGCCGTCGCGGACGGCGGCCACTCCGATTTCAGGGGCGTAGGCCTGGTAGACGGTGATCGTGGATGCCGTGTGGAGCGCGCGGATCCCGCGGTGCGGTTCTTCCATGGCGTACAGCGTGGGAGCGGCCGGCTCAGGTGGCCACCGATTTTCGACCACTGCTCGCTGCGACGGAGCACGCCGGCCGCAGCGCCGTGCGAGTTGCCGGTCTCACGGCTGTCGCCGTTCCTTGAGCCGTGACCCCCTGTCGATGAAAAGTGACCTCTCCCGTGGTCAAGTGATCAGTCTGGCGCCATGGGAGTCAGGTGGAAGTGGTGATCGGTGTGGAGGACTGGGCTGAGATCCGGCGGCTCCACCGCGCGCAGGACATGTCGATCAAGGGGATCGCGCGGTATCTCGGAATCGCCCGGAGAGACTCGATACCGTCATGGATGTCCTATTGGCTGGTCAGCAACCGAGGCGGACCGTGTCCGCGGCCCGGCGCCCTGGGCACTACGCCCTGCCGGCGAACGGATTTCCTTGGCCAGGAAACTGCCCGCTCGGCGGCACATACCGCAGCCGTCCGTTCTGGTCGGTCACCGGTATGAACCCGGCGGCCTGCAGGAGGGCGGTGCACTTGGCTTTACGACGTCGATTGATGGCGAGTCCGAGAGGTACGGCGACCATCAGCACGGCGCAGAAGGCGCAGGCCAGGAGAACGGAAGTGGTGCCCCTTTGGAGCCCGAGGCCGAGAGGAATGACGCACAGCCCGATGCTCCTGATCACCTGATTGCCGTACAGGGCGGCCATGTCGAACGTGATGCGGGCCTTGAGGAGCTCAACCCCCCGGGGCACGAGGGGAGGCAGCGCGCCCCCGTCACTCGCATTCGGGTACTGCGCCCAGTTCTGTGCGGCTCGCGCGCGGGCCTGCGGGCTGATGTCGGGCACGAACAACATCACGTACCCCCATCTCTGCCGCATGCCTGCGTACTCGTACCCGAACTGCTGGGCGATAGCGGCGAGTCGGGCAAACTCCTTCGTTGACGCCATGCCGGGGGCGACCTCAACGGGCTGCCCGCTCGCCATCTGCCGCAGCATCTTCAGCACGTGCCGCTCACTCACCGGTGCCCCCTCGCTTCCACGGCCCTGACAGTCGCCGCCAGTGCCGTCATCTCTCATGAAGATCCATGAGCCTGTCGGTCGCCAACTGCCAGTACGGCCAGAACAAACGCTGTTGCTGAACGGGTACGAGACCACGCGGCCAGCTCCCGGTGGGCACCATAGGCCACGGCACGGGGCCCGACCATGCCGGTCCCAGGCAGTCTCGCGGCTCATTGACTGCCTGCAACGCACCACGAACCCATCGGCGGGACCGGCGTCTCTAGCCCGATCGACATCGCTCCGGCTTGGAGGGGCCGTGGATGGAGGCAACGAAGTCGGGTGAAATGGTCTGTGAGCACGGCTTGACGTGGATCACCAAGCCGCGTTGACAACCTCCTGGCCATCCCCGGGTGGCTCTTCTTGTGCTGGTGCGCCATGGCCGATGGTCATGGACCAACGCACGGCTGAGGGCGCCTCCACCGAGACGACGCCGTCCCGGTCCGCCCCCGTCACGGCCATCTGGTTGGAGAAGGTGCTGACCTCGTCGGCGACGCATTCCAGCGGGAAGGAGACGCGTACAGACCGTACGACAACCTTGATCTTCCCTTCGCCCTGGCAGCGCACCGAAACAATGAGGGCGTCGCCCGCCTTGCCCTTGCTGTAGGCGATGCCGGCATTCCCGCTGGTCATTTCCTGACGGCCGGCGAGAGCCTCGCCGTTGTCCAGCTCCGGCGGCTTCTGCACGGAGGGCTGCGTGGTGATCGGCGCGGCGATTGCTGTTGCCGGGCTGGACGAGGAGGAAAGCAGGGGCTGCGTGGCCTGCCCGGCGTCCGGATGATCTGTCGTGCACGCGGCGACGGGAAAGATCATCGCAGCGCACAGGAGGCTCAGTCCTGCACGGGGCCGTTGAGACATATCAGTCCTCCCAAAGGCGGTGTGGATATGGTGAGGACGCGGTTGCCGCCCTGCGACTCCTCGGGACATGCCGATGCTGACGCGATCATGCCAGCGCTTGAGGTGGGCTACCAGCTTCCTCGCATTTCCTGAGGAAGACGTGAGGTTCACCTGCGAGCACCTCGCCCACAGCGCGACAACGTCTGCGTTTCCTACGAGGTCTGCGGGCGTCCGACGGGCCCGCCGGAGCCACGTACATGCGCGGGAACCTGTCTGTCGAGCTACGCCCGCGGGGTTCACGCAGACCGCGCCACCCGGCGGCGTCGGTCGAGGCGCGCGCCCGCCCCTGTGCAGTGGGACCCGGAGCGGGACCTGCGCCTGCGGCCGCGCCGCTTGGGTGTCAGGCCGGATCGACGCGCAGGGGACGCATCATCTCGTTGTCCTCGTGTTCCAGGAGGTGGCAGTGCCACATGTACCGGCCGGTCTGACCGAAGCGCACCTTGACCCGGGTCGTCTCCTGCGGATAGGCGAGCACCGTGTCCTTGAAACCGCGCTCCCACGCCTCCGGGGGACGACGGCCGCCGGCCGGGAGCTTTTGCCGGTCGAGGACCTGGAACTGCACTTCGTGGATGTGAATGGGATGGGCGTCCTTCGTCAGGTTGTGGATCTCCCAGATCTCCGTCGATCCCACGGTGGGGTTCTCCGTGATGGGATCGGCCCATCCCAGCAGTCTCGGTTTGCCGTTCGGGCCGATGACGCCGAGCAGAGCTTCGCGGGGGCTCACGCCCGGCACGCGGGCCGAGGCCACCTCGCCGAGACTGACCTGCCGGGTGCGGTCTGCCGCGCCGAGGGGCTCGAAGGGTGGCAGCGTGAGCTGGGCGGGAGGCGTCGACGTGTCCGCCGTGACGAGCGGTTTGATCACGAACTTCATGACCTGCCCGGTGGTCTTCGGGTTCGCCGCGGGGAAGCCGGTCCCGACCGTGCCTCCCGTGAACACGGCGTCCGGTCCCTCGTTGATCAGGTGCAGCTCCGTGCCGACCGGGGCCGAGGAGAAATCGACGACGACGTCGGCGCGTTCGGCCGGGGCGAGCAGCAGCTGGTCGCGCCGAACGGGTGCGGGCAGGAAACCTCCGTCGCTTCCGACCTGCCACAGGGAGAGCTTCGCCGGTACCGGCCTGCGGGCCAGTCGGTCAGTGACGATCTTCAGGATCAGGGTGCGCGCGTTGCAGCCGTTGAGGAACCGGAACCGGTAGCGGCGCGGCTCCACGGGCAGCACCGGCCAGGTCCTGCCGTTGGTGACCATCGCGTTGCCGAAGTACTCCGGGTTCCAGATCGGCGGAATGTCGCTGCCGGGCACATAAGGACCCTTGAACCCGTCGAAGAGCGCCCGGCTCGCTGGATAGAACAGGGAACCGTCGGTACGGAAGGAGCGGTCCTGGACGACGACCGGGATCTCGTAGTAGCGCGTGCCGGGCGGGTCACCGAGCCTCGGCGCGGGCCCGGGCAGGACACCTTCCCCCAGGTCCGACGGTCCGCCGCGCAGCAGGTAGAAGCCCGACATCCCGGCGTACACGTTCAGCCGGGTGATGCCCAGGGTGTGGTCGTGGAACCACAGCGTGGCGGCCCGGCTGCCGTTGGCGTAGTGGAAGACGGCCTCGCCCGGGCCCCAGCGCGCACCGGACTTCGCCTCGGACTTCTTCGCGAACTCCTCGTAGAAGGAGCCGACTCGGGCGTAACCGGGGGGAATGTCCTGCGCGTCGGGCAGGTACCAGGCCTCGGCGTATCCGTCGCTCTCCTCCGTGTTCGCCCCGCCGTGCAGGTGGGTGACGACGGGAACCGGCCCGGCGTACGGCCCGGGTGTCGAGGTGAACGTGGGGCGGGAGTCCCGCCGCTCGGCCCCGCCCGGAGGGTTCGCCCAGTGGAGTGCGGGATCGACCGGCAGCAGATGCGGCAGATGTCCGCCGTTCTTGTCGACCAGTTGATTGACCCATCTGACCCGGACCGCTCGTCCGTACCGGGCTTCGATGGTGAACGCGGGAGAGTGGAACGTTTCGGGATGGCCGGCCGAGCCGTATCCGAACACCGTGGTGGCCGGCAGACCCGGGGGGAGCATCTGCTGCCGGAACTGCCGGATGCCGATCGTGTAGCTGTCCGGGCCGGCCCGGCTGTCCAGCGGCATGACGGGCGGTATCACAAGTTCGGCCACGTACTTGCGTATCGCCGCCGGATCAAGGACGTCTGCTTCCGTCGGCGAAGCCCGCGGCAACGCCGTACCGGGAACGGAGAAGAGGGACGTTCCGCCTGCCAGAGTGGCCCGAAGCACGAGCCTCCTGCTGATCACTGGGCTTCTCACCTCGACTCAGGTCATCGGAGTACGGCACCAGTGGCCTGCGGGCCGGGCGCTCGGCGGGCGCGGGCCCGTTCGCGGTCAGCCGCCGGTTACCGAGGATCGTCGCATCGCCCCCGTGCATGCGCATGACGGCCACCGGCCGCCACGGGACGCACCGACGCCCCGCGGTCACGGCGTTGTCGGCCGACTGGCCGAGCGCGCCCGCGGGCGAGGGAAGCCCGTCGGGGTGGCGATGGGACGCCCTGCTCTGGTCCATGCGGGTGATGCCGCGATGGACCAGGGGCGCTTCCGGCGACCGGGCCGCCTGCGTGGTGATCGATCGGCACGGCGCGGCGGCGGAGATCCCTTGAATGGGCGATGCCTGGTCGCGGTCGTACCTGTGAGGCTGGTCGTGACGGCGTGGCCTTCGGCACGGCACCGCCCATCATCAGGAGGTGATGGCCTCATGGACACGATGCGCGCGGTACGCGCTCACCGGCGCGGGGGCCCCGAACAACTGGTCTACGAGACCGCCCCGCGTCCCCGACCCGGGCCCGGCGACGTCGTCGTCGCGGTACGGGCCGCCTCCATCACCGCGGGAGAGCTCGCCTGGGACGCCACCTGACCGACAGCTTCGACGGATCCGGCCGGGAGCGGACACCTGTCGTTCCCGCGCACGAGGTGTCCGGTGTCGTGGTCGAGCACGGGGCCGGTGTCACAGCTCCGGCCCTGGGTGCCGAGGTGTACGGACTCGTCCCCTTCCTGCGTGACGGGGCCGCCGCCGAGTACGTAGCCGTACCGGTCGAGGTCCTCGCCGCCAAGCCGGCCGGACTGGGCCACCGCAGCGCGGCAGCCGTACCGCTGCCGGCGCTCACGGCCTGGCAGGGACTGGTCGGCCGAGCCCGCCTGGAGTCCGGCCAGCATGTCCTCGTCCACGGCGGCGCCGGTGGCGTCGGCTCGTTCGCCGCACAGATCGCCGCCGCGCTGGGCGCACGGGTCACCGCGACCGCCTCGGCCCGCGACACCGGATTCGTCGCGGACCTCGGTGCCCGGGACGTCATCGACTACGCGGACGACCGGTTCGACGACCACGTGGCCGATGTGGACGTCGTGTTCGACACGGTGGGCGGCGACACCCAGACCCGGTCCTGGAACGTTCTGCGCCCGGGCGGGGTCCTGGTCACCGTCGTCGCGCCGCCCGCTCCCGGGGCGGCCCAGGACCACGCTGCGCGCGGAGTGTTCTTCGTCGTCGAGCCGGACCGTGAAGGGCTCGACTCCATCAGCGAGTTGATCACGAGTGGACGGCTGAGCCCGCGGATCGACCGGGTCGTGCCCCTCGCACAGACGCGCGCCGCGTACGAGGCACTCGACAGGGAGCACCGGCGTGGCAAGGTCGTCATCCATGTCGCGGACGGATAGTCAGCCGCCGCCCACGACAGCCGGACCCGTTCCCCTGCGAGCCCGGGACGCGGATACCGCGGCCAACTCCTCACTGCCGCGGCTACGAGCAGGTGAGGCTGGACAGGAAAGAAGTGAGAACTCCACGGATCACCGCCCCCCTGCCGACACCGTCAGGCGTGCGGGAACGGCGATGCAGGGGGGACCCGACGTACTTTACGATCACCTGGCTTGCGTCGGACAGCCGCCAGGGGCCCGCAGCAACCACCCTGATACCCAGGTGGGTTGGCGGGAAAAGGTACCGGCGCGCGTCAAAGGGAGGGGAACACAGCACATGCAGAACCGATTCAACCGAGGCATCGCGACACTCGTGGGCCTGGCACTCGCCGGCACCGGCCTGGCCGCCGCGAACGCCGCTCCGGCGGCCGCGAGTTCGTACGACTGCCCGTCGGGCTACTTCTGCGGGTGGACCGGCAAGAGCGCCGACGGCTCGATGTGGAAGACGAACAAGAGCGTCGCGGACCTGGGCAGCTGGGACAACAAGATCCGCTCGTACGTCAACCGCACGAAGTCGATCGCCTGCCTCTACGAGGACAAGAACTACGCGGCCATCGGCGGCTACTGGGCCCAGAAGCCGAACACGCCCGGCGAGTGGAGCGGGTCCCCGGTCGCGACCACCAGCTCGATCAAGTTCGTCCGTACCGAGCGCGAGTGCAGCCAGCCCGCCTACCCGCGCTGGTTCTCCCAGACCTCTCCGAAGGCCCTGGGCTTCGGGGACATGAACGGCGACCGCAGAGCCGACATGATCATCCGCGACAAGGCCGGACGGCTCTGGTTCGCTCCGGGCAACGGCACCGGCCGGCTCATCGGCTCCAGTGGCTGGAACAGCATGAACGTCCTCACCCGGCACGGCGACTTCACCGGTGACGGCCGTGAGGACCTCATCGCCCGCGAGGCGTCCACCGGCAAGCTGTGGCTCTACCCCGGCACCGGTACCGGCTCCCTCGGCACCCGCAGGCTCATCGGCTCCAGCGGCTGGAAGTCCATGACCCACATCACCGCCGTCGGTGACCTGACCGGTGACCGCCGCTCCGACCTGATCGCGGTCGAGAAGGCCACGGGCAAGCTGTGGCTCTACCCGGGCACCTCCACCGGCAAGCTCGGCGCGCGCAAGCTCATCGGCTCCAGCGGCTGGAACAAAATGAACGCGCTCGTCGCCATGGGCGACGTGAACGGCGACGGCCGTCCCGACCTCTACGCACGCGAGGCGTCCACGGGCAAGCTGTGGCTCTACCCGGGCACCTCCGCCGGCAAGTTCGGCACACGCAAGCTCATCGGCTCCAGCGGCTGGAACGCCAGGGCGAACCTGATCTCGGTCGGCGACTTCTCCGGCGACGGGCGTCCCGACCTCGCCACCGTGACCAACGCCAAGTACGTGATCGACGGCTACCCCGGCCACCTGGGCTGGCTGGTCACCTACCGGGGACGGGACACCGGCTCCCTGATGGCCGGCGAGCGGACCGACGGCGAGTGGTGGGGCCTCAACGGCTTCTGCTAGTGGTGTGACCGGAAAGGTTCGCCGGGAAGCTCGCGGCGTCCCGTGCTGGGGGTACCTCCCACGCCGTTCAGGCTGTCGGGGAGCATCGCAAGGCGGAGCATCGCCCGCGTACTGGATGTACTCGGGTGATGCGACGACGCGGCGAGGTGCCGTGCCGGGCGCCGCGAGCCGGTGAACCTCTCCGGCTCGGGACCAGGACGGCCGGCCCTGGTGGGACAGGCCTGAGACAGCCCCGGTTCTACTCCACCTCGATGCCGAAATCCTGGACGAGCTCTTCCAGGCCGCCCGTGTAGCCCTTGCCGCCCAGGACGAAGTCCCAGTCCCCGTTGGGCCTGCGGCGGAAGGAGCCGAGTACCAGGGCGGTCTCGCGGGGGCGGCCGTCGGAGACCTCCAGGCGTCCCAGCTCGGCCAGCCTCGGGTCGAGCAGGCGGATGGACGCGTCCGTGAAGCCCGAGAGGTCGGCGTCCGGGTTGGCCTCCGGATCGACGGCGGCCACGAGTACGAATCGGTCGGCCTCAGCCGGCAGCGCGTCGAAGGAGACGCAGATCGCGGCCTTGTCGGGCGCTTGGGCGGGGAGGGCGCGCACCGAACCGTCCGGTGTCCGCGGGTTGTTGAAGAAGACGAAGTGATCGTCGCTGAGGACGCGGTTGCCACGGCAGACGAGAGCGCACACGTCCAGGGCGACACTTCCCGTCCACGACATGCCCAGGACGTTGTGGTCGTCGGGCAGCCGTGTGTCCACGACCGTCGGCGTCGGCTGCGCCGCTGAGGGACGGGCGCCATCGCCCAGGCGTCCACGCAGCCCATGGCGGTGCAGCAGGTCGACGAGTTCGGTTCCCGGGATCAGTTCCAGCGGCTTGCCGTTGGCGAAGGTGTGTGAGCCGGGGCCGAACCTCGACGTCGTCACGAGCACGCCCTTGTTGGCGCCGGTGTCCTGCACGGTCCCGTACAAGTCGCGCACAGCGGTGGGCGGCACCGTGTTGCGGTAGCGCTTGACCTGGACGACGATCTTGCCGCCGCGGATCGGTGTCGGATCCAGCGCGTCGACGTCCACCCCGCCGTCGTTCGAGCGCTGGGTGGTGACCGCCTGCATCCCCATGGACCGGAAGAGATCTGCGACGAGACCCTCGAAGGCGATCGGATCCATCTCGTACAGGTCCGGTTCCTCATCGCTGCCATGCGTGACGACACGGTTCCCCACCTCCTGCGGCCGTCGGCTCGGCCGCACCGGGGTGAGTTGGTCGGGGCGGGCCGACAGTTGCCCGCGCAGCGCATCGGCCAGGCAGCTGCAGGCGTCCACCTGCGCCAAGTGCAGATCGCGGAACGTCGGGCGCGGGGCCATGACGGTCGCCAGGTAGATGTGGCCCGGCCGTCCCGTCGTGGGGTCGTGTCCGTCCACGAAGCCGTTCAAGGTGACCGATTCGAGCGCGCCCAGCTCATCCGCGGCGAAGAGTTCGTGCAGGACGAGCAGCGCGCACTGCGCCAGAACCTCCCGGTACAGGGCCCTGCGCTGAGTCACCGGCCGGGCGGTCTCCTTGTCCTGGTCCGTCGCGGACACGTACCGCACGGACTTGACCTCGGGGACGACACCGTAGGCGGGCAGCTCCCAGTCCAGCACCAACTGTCCGGCCGCCGCGTCGTACGCCGCCGCCACCTGGCGCGGGAAACCCTCCGGCCACGCAGTCGACGCGTAGAGGGCGGCGGAGAAGTACTCGACCACAGCGTCCGGATCGCGCCGCCTCACTCCCTCGGTCAGCTCGGCGATGCCGGCGTTGTGCCGCCGCACATCGGCCAGTTGGGCGTCGGCCCACCGCTGGTACTCCCGCCGGTACGACGCCAGCTGCTGCCGCCGCTGCTCCTCCGCCGCCTGCGCCGCGTGCCAGTCCCGCTCGAAGCGCGCCCGGGCTTCGGCCTGCGCCTGTGCCCGGCGACTGGCAGTCCACCCGCCCTGCGCCTGGTAATGATCGAAATTCGGCATGGGCACGGGCTGTGCCAGTGGACCCGGAGCGAAGGGCTCGATCTCCTCACGGCGCGTGAGAGAGGAGGCCCTGAATGCCGGAGCCTGACAACCCGAGGCGAGAAGGCCTTGCAGGGACGCCACCTGTGCGTCCAGTTCCTCGGTACGGCGTCGGGCCTCTGCCTGCCTGTACTCGCGGTGACTCTGTGCGGCTCGGCGCTGATGGGCACGTGCCTGCTGCGCCTCTTGCCGCCGCCGTCGGGCTTCGGCCTCCATCTGGCGCTGCTGCTGCCTCTGCATCTCAGCCCAGACACCGACCAAGCCATTAGAGCGACGACTCATGTGTTGCGGGCCCTCCCCAAGGCACTCCGGTTGTCCCCACAACCAGTTGTAACGGGACGACTCTATCCAGCGATGGCCGTCTCGCACATCCGCCCGGCAGGAGCGACCCGCTCGGTCGTCGCCCTTTCCGGAGGTCCCGCACAGGGACCGCCCAGTGCCGCACGCCTCAGTCCCGCACGCCCAGGTCCTCCCGCATCATCCGGCGCATCACCGAAAGGCGCGGTTCGGCCTCCTTCAGGTCGATCAGGGACTGCTCCGCGCTCTCGCCCTCCCCGGCCAGGCCCCGGTCGAGACGCTTGGCCGCGGCGTCGACGCCCGCCAGGACCTCGTTCACCGCCCGCGAGGCGCTCAGGATCCGCTCGGGCACCACCATCTGGGCCTCGGCATAGCGGTCGCGGTGGTCGCGCCGCACCTCCTCCAGCTGCTCGCGGTCCTGCTCCGTGTACACGCCGTCGCGGATGCGGTGCAGCGCGTCCTTGAGGAGCGTGTGGAACTGGCGCGAGGCCCGGTTCATCGCCGTGTACGCGTCGCGGCGCTCCTCGAACCGCCGTCCGCGTTCGGCCGCCTCGGCCTCCTCCGCGCGCCCGCGTGCGCTCAGCCGCTGGCTGAGCACGGGCGCGAAGAGGGTGCCGAGGACGCCGACGACGGCGGTGATCATCGCGCTCACTTCGGCTGTCATGGCCACGACCCTAGGTCAACCCCGGCCCGGCGAGGACGTGATGAACCCGGTACCGGTCCCGAGCACGGGAACGGCCCGCCGGAAGCCATGCTTCCGGCGGGCCGTTCGTTCGCCATGAGCCGTCAGGCCCTCAGGCCGTCAGGCGTCGTCGGTCACCGGCTCACTTGCCGTAGTACGCACCGTAGATCGCGACCGTGGACACGTTGCCCTTCTTGTCCGTGATCTTGGCCTTGTAGGAGATGGCCTTCCCCTTCGCCGGGTTCTTGACGGTGATCTTGCCCTTCTTGACGGTGACCTTCTTCCAGGTCTTGCCGCTGTTGTACGACACCCAGACGGTCAGCGACTTGAGGTTCTTGCCCGCGGCGGCGCCCTCCACGGTGACCGGGAAGGTGGCCTTCCTGCCCGCCGGGACACGGTTGTCCAGGCCGGTGCCGGCCTTGAAGCGGAGCGTGGAGGCCGGCAGCTGGACCTCCGTCCGGCCGGACGGCTTCTTGGAACGGAACGTCCAGCTCGCGTCGACGCGGGTGGAGGCGTTCGCGACCTTGGCGCTGCGCTTGACCGAGGTGGTCAGCCGGTACTGGGCGTCACCGGCGGTCACGGTGAAGGGCTGGTCCCCGAACAGCGGGTCCTTGTTGGAGGCGACCTTCTTGCCGTTGCGGTACAGGGTCGTGTTCGCCGAGGTGAACGTCGAGAGGCCCCAGTGCGCCTGGGAGTCGGAGAACAGCGGCAGGGCGCCGTAGAGCTCGTTCCCGTAGCGGAAGAGGCCGTAGTTCCGGCTCAGGTGGGGACCGAACACCGCCCTGTTGAAGGTGTTGGTGTAGGTCTTGCCGCCCTTGTAGGTCCTCATGCCGTCGGGCACGTACAGCGCCTCGGTGATCGGCACACGCTTCTCGTCGTGGCCGCTGAACTGCTCCATGAAAAGGGACCACATGATGCCGTTGCCGGTCGACAGGTACAGCGTCCGCGTACCCGGCAGCTTCTGCTCGATGCTGTCCGTGACGGTGACGCCGTCGTAGAGCACTCCCTGTGGCGTGACGGCGCCGGTCTTGCCGGAGGCGCCCGCGCCCACGTTGTTCTTCACCGTGGCGAGCTCACGCGCGGCGTAGTGGCGGACCTTGCCGCCCTGGAACCGCTTGACCGTCGCGGCGGTCGCCACGTCGTATTCGGCCTTCGCGCCCTTGGTCCACTGGCCGCTCCAGGTCTGGCTGAGCCCGGTGACGTCGCCGCCGATGGAGCCGGTGCGCAGCTCGGACCAGGAGCCGACGGTCATGGAGAGACCGACCATCGCCGGGTCGTAGACGTAGCCGATCGTCCCGATGTGCTGCCGTGCGGTCTTGTCCGGCACGGTGATGTCGGCCTTCTTGGCGTTGCGGGCGTCGACCGTGACCGTGACGTTCCCGGTGACGGTCAGCTTCGGCTGGACCAGCCAGTCCAGGCCGCCCTTGAAGGTGGTGAAGTCCTTCGCGATCCAGGCGTCCAGCAGGTAGGTGCCCTTGGGCACGCGCACGGTCGACGTGCCGGATCCCGCGGGCACCTGGTAGGCGCGGTCCGCGCCGCGGCCGGTGTAGCCGAACAGGACCGTGTCATTGCCGGCGGCGGGCTTCCCGTCCCGGCCGATGTGCTTGACGGTGACGTCGTACGACTCGACCTCGCGCTGCACGGCCGCGGCCGTACGGACGGTCTGCCCGCCGCCGGTCGCCGTCACGTACGCCGAGTACGCGCCGTCCAGGGTGCCGCCCAGCCGGGTGTTCACGGTCACGTCGACGGAGGCCTTGTCGCCGGCCGGGACCGTCACCTCGGTCGCGCCGAGGGTGAAGAATCCGTCCGGGGCGGGCTGGCCCTTGGGGCCGGTGGCCGTCATGGCGAGGCTGAGCGTGACGTCCTCGGTACCGAGGTTGCGGTAGGTCAGCTGCTTGGTGACCGGCTCGTCGTCGGTGTGCGGCCAGGCCTGGACGCCGAAGCTCACCGACACCGGGTCGGCGATCACGGTCTGCTGGATCGCCTTGTCGACGGCGATACGGCCGGCGCCCTGCTGGAAGGGGGTGTACGGGCCGCCCTTGGCGGAGCCGGCCAGCGCGCCCTTCAGCTCGGCGTAACCCCAGTCGGGGTGCTGCTGCTTGAGGAGCGCGGCGGCACCGGCGACGTGCGGGGTCGCCATCGAGGTGCCGTCGATGGTCAGGTAGCCGGCCGGGTTCTCGCCGACCTCCTGGCCGATCAGGCTGTTCTTGGCCGCGGCGGCGGTGATGGCCACGCCCGGCGCGGTGACGTCGGGCTTGATGGCGCCGTCGCCCAGGCGCGGGCCGGTGGAGGAGAAGTCGGCGAACCGGTCCTTCTTGTCGACGGCGCCGACGGTGAGGGCGGAGTCGGCGCTGCCGGGCGAACCGAGCGACTCGGGGCCCTCGTTGCCGGCGGCGATCGCGAAGAGGATGCCCTTCTCGGCGGAGAGCTTGTCGACCTCCGCCTCCAGCGGGTCGACTCCGGGGGTGTCCGGGCCGCCGAGGCTGAGGTTGACGATGTCGGCGCCCTGCTGGGCCGCCCACTCCATACCGGCGAGGATGCCGGAGTCGTCGCCGTAGCCGTCGTCGTCGAGGACCTTGCCGTTGAGGATCTTGGCGCCGGGCGCCACACCCTTGTACTTGCCGCCCGACTGGGCGCCGGTGCCCGCCGCGATGGAGGCGACATGGGTGCCGTGGCCGAAGCGGTCGGTCGTGCTGCGGGCGGTGGAGAAGTTCTTGGCCGCCACCACCTGGGACTTCAGATCGGCGTGGGTGGCGTCGACGCCGGTGTCCAGGACGGCGATCTTCACGCCC
This sequence comes from Streptomyces sp. NPDC001204, assembly GCF_053598035.1. Classification (NCBI taxonomy): domain Bacteria; kingdom Bacillati; phylum Actinomycetota; class Actinomycetes; order Kitasatosporales; family Streptomycetaceae; genus Streptomyces; species Streptomyces sp. NPDC001204. The sequence continues at coordinate 505,086 of NZ_JBSFJL010000001.1, forward strand.
TTGCCGGTGTAGCCGGTCTGCCAGGCCGTCGGCGCGCCGATCTGCGGCACGGACTTGTCGAGGCTGACCTTGCGGACGCCGTCGAGCCAGATGTGCGCGATGCCGGCGCTGGTCCGGTCCCCCTTGGTGAGCGCCTTCCACAGCTCGGGCGTGTCCTTGAGGGGCGTCTGCACCGCGTCGGCGTTCAGCGCCTTCAAGGCGCGGCGCAGGGTGCCGGCCTCGCGGACGTCGGCCCGGGCGGTGGTGGCGGTGCCCTGGTAGCCGACGATGACCTTCAGGCCGTTCTTGAGCGACCTGCGGGTGGCGGCCTTGTTCAACTCGGTGATGTCGAACAGGCGTTGGTCCAGCTTGCCGGAGGCGATGAGACGGGATGCGTCGGCCGGTACGACGAGGGTGTGTCCGCCCGTCCGGCGGACCTGCACGGGTATCTGCTCGCGGCCCTCGGCCCGGTGCAGGCCGACCACGCGCCCCTTGGCGTCCACGGTGACCCGGTCGCCGGTGATGAGAGTGACGGTGCGGTGGGCCGCGGGCCCGGCGGCATGGGCCGAGCGCTGCTCGGGCCCCGCCGAGGCGGGGCTGGTCATACCCGCGGCGAGGGCGACGGCCGCCGCCGCGGCGACCGTGGCCACGCACGCTCTTTTCACTTGTCTGCGCAAGACTCCCCCTGGAAACAGAGTGCCGAGCGGATTCCCTGTCCACTCGGCCGGGGGAAGGCTCGCACAAGTGCGCTATACCCCCACCCCCCGGAAAACGAAGTATGCCGGGGGGTGATCAACTGCTCAATACCAGGGTGCGGTTAGAGCCATCGCTCAGGCGCCCGCGTTCTCCTTGACGGTGATGCGGCCCTTGCGGATGGTCGCCAGGCGCGGGGCCTTCCTCGCGATGGCGGAGTCGTGGGTGACCATGACGAACGTCAGCCCGTGCTCCTTCCACATGCGTTCGAGCACGTCCATGATCTCGTCGCGCATGGACTCGTCGAGGTTGCCGGTGGGTTCGTCGGCGAGCAGCACCTTCGGCTGCTTGACCAGGGCGCGGGCGATGGCGACGCGCTGCTGCTGGCCGCCGGACATCTCGGACGGCAGGTGCCCGAGCCGCTCGCCGAGCCCGACCGACTGCAGTGCCTCGGCGGCCCGTTCGCGCCGTTCGGCGGTCTTGATGCCGAGCGGGACGAGGGCGGTCTCGACGTTCTCCTGCGCGGTCAGGGTCGGGATCAGGTTGAAGGACTGGAAGACGAACCCGATGCTCTCGCTGCGCACCCGGGTGAGCCGGGCCTCGGGCAGCTTCGCCAGGTCGGTGCCGTCGAGGACGACCTGGCCGGAGGTGGGCCGGTCCAGGCCGCCCAGCATCTGCAGCAGCGTCGACTTGCCGCCGCCGGTGGGGCCCTGGATGACCAGGCGGTCGCCGTCGCCGATGGTCAGGTCGACCTGGTCGAGGGCACGGACGACCTCCTTGCCCCGGGTGTAGTGCTTGGTGACGCCGGTGAGTTCGTACATGGGGGAAACAGCTCCTGGGATGCGGGGAGAAGGGGGGCCGACGGCCCACTGGGTCGCGGCGGGCGGCGCGCTACTCGACGCGCCGCAGGGCGTCGGCCGGGCGCAGCCGGGAGGCCCGCCAGCCGCCGAACGCGCCCGCGATCAGGCCGCCGGCCACGGCGAGGCCGACCGCGAGGACGATGGTGGTGAGGCTGACCGGCGCGGTCAGCGCGACCTCCAGGGACTTCGCGGCCTGCCGGCCGGGTCCGCCGAGGCCCCCGCCGCCGAAGCCGCCGCCGAAGCCGCCCCCGCCGCCAGCGCCGCCGCCGCCCGAACCGCCGAGCTCCGCCTGCAGCGTCGGGCTGATCGCGGTCACCGCGTACGCGCCCGCCAGGCCGAGCGCGATGCCGAAGATGCCGCCGACCAGGCCGTTGACGACGGCCTCGCCGACCACCTGCCGGGTCACCCGGCCCGACTTCCAGCCCAGCGCCTTGAGCGTGCCGAACTCGCGCACCCGCCGGGAGACGGCCGAGGAGGTGAGCAGGCCCGCGACCAGGAACGCGGCCACGAGCACCGCGATGGACAGCCACTTGCCGACGTTGGTGGCCAGGCTGGAGGCGGTGGACAGCGAGCCGGAGACGGTCTTGGCCAGGTCGGCGGAGGTGGTGACCGTGGTTCCCGAGACGTTCTTCTGGACGGCGCTCTTGACGGCGTCGATCTGCTGGGAGTCGGTCGCCTTGACGTAGATCGTGGTGACCTTGTCCTTGTTGTCGCTGAGGGTCTGCGCCTGCTTCAGCGGGATGTAGAGGTTGGCCGCCGCGTCCCCGCTGCTGGCGGTGGCGATGCCGATCACCTCGTACTTGACGCCCTTGATGGTGACGGTGCCGCCGACCTTGAGCTTCTTCTCCTTGGCGTACGCGGAGTCGGCGACGACGACCTTCGCGTCCGTCTCGGTGGTCTTGAAGGTACGGCCGCTGGTGATCTCCGAGGAGGTCAGCGGGCCGAGTTCCGGCTTGGTGACGTCGGTGCCGTAGACCGTGTACTGGTTGACGTCGAAGTCGGCGCCGCCGCCCTGGACCCGGCCCTGCGGCTGGGAGCCGGGGCCACCGCCCATCCGGCCGCCTTCGCCCTGCTGGAACTGGCCGCGGGTGAACTGGCCGCTTACCTTCACCACGTTGAGGCTCAGCCCGCCGACCGCGGAGGAGACGCCCTTCTGGTCCGCCACCTTGGTGACCGTGGAGGCGGACAGGGTGGTGAAGCCCTGCACCATGACCCGGTCGCTGCTCTGGGTGTCCTCGGACCCGTTGTCCTTGGCGTCGAACCGGAAACGCGGGCGCTCGGAGTCACCGGACGGCGGCGTGGCCGCCTTGGTGACGGTCATGTCGGTGCCCAGCCCGTACAGCGACTGCAGGACCTTCTCCTGCGCCGCGCCCATGCCGTTGGACACGGAGTTGACCACGATGACCAGCGCGATGCCCAGCGCGAGGCCGGAGGCGACGACGAGAGCCGCCTTTCGACGGCGGCGCAGCTCGCGCCTCAGGTAGGTGAAGAACATGGGCCGAAGGTAGGGGCGCCGCCTGATGAGGTCTTGAGGCCGTCATGAGAGGAGCATGAGAAGACCGGTGCGGCCCCGAGGGGCGGCACCGGTCTTCACGGGCAAGGGGTCGTCAGACGGCCGAATCGGCCTTCCACTGCGCCCAGCTCAAGTTCCAGCCGTTGAGGCCGTTGTCCGGAGCGACGGTCTTGTCGCCGGTGTTCTGGACGATGACGACGTCACCGACCATCGAGTTGTCGAAGAACCACGAGCCCGGAGTGTTCGGGTCGTTCGCGCCCTTCGCGTCCTGCAGGCCGACACAGCCGTGGCTGGTGTTGACGTTGCCGAAGACGCCCGGCCCGCCCCAGTAGTTGCCGTGGATGAAGGTGCCGGAGTTGGTCAGGCGCATGGCGTGCGGCACGTCCTTGATGTCGTACTCGCCCTTGCCGTCGTCGTCGGTGAAACCGACCGTCGCGCCGTTCATCCGGGTCTCCTTGAACTTCTCGGAGATCACCATCTGGCCTTCGTACGTCTTGTTCTCGGGCGACCCCGCGGAGATCGGGATGGTCTTGACGACCTTGCCGTTCCGCGTGACCTTCATCTGCTTGGTCTTCGCGTCGACGTAGGAGACCTGGTTGCGGCCGATGTTGAAGGTGACCGTCTTCTGCTGGACGCCGTAGACGCCCTGGGCGCCCTCGACGCCGTCGAGGTCGAGCTTCAGCGTGACGGTGGAGTTCTCCTGCCAGTACTGCTCGGGACGGCAGTCCATGCGCTGCACGCCGAACCAGTGGCAGGCGACCTCCTGGCCGCTGGAGGAGGTGACGGTGATGCCCTTCTGCACGGCCGCCTTGTTGGTGATCGCCTTGTCGAAGTTGATCGAGACGGGCATGCCGACGCCGACCGTGGTGCCGTTGTCCGGATTGAAGGAGCCGATGAAGCTGTGCGCCGGGGCGACCGTGGTGAAGGACGCGTTCTCGTGAGCGGCCCGGCCCTTGGCGTCGGTGGCGCTCGCGGCGACCTTGTAGGTGGTGGCGCGCTCGAGCTGGGCGTCGGGCTTCCAGCTCTGCTTGTCGGCCGATATCTGCCCCTCGACGGCCGTACCGTCGGCCGTCGTCATGACGACCTTCGTCAGCGTGCCCTTGGCCACGACCACGGCAGCGGAGTTGTTGATCGAGGCGTTGTCGGAGCCGTCCGCTGGTGTGATCTTGATCTGGGCCTCCGACGCCTCCTCGGCCGCGGCCTTGTCGGCCTTGGCCTGCGAGGTGTCGCCACCGCCGCCGGCCGAGTCGCTGTTGCCGGAACAGGCCGTGAGCACCAGTACACCGCCGAGCAGTGCGGACGCGGCCGTCAGGCGCTTGCGCCGCTTACTGTTCGTCATCACACGCTTCTCCATCGTTGGCGAGTCCCAAAACCCCTCGAGGCCCCCGTCGCGAGTCCTCAACGCTACGACCGTTTCGTCCCATTTCCCACGTCGTGGACGTGTGGGACTTGCCACGTCCGCCGTAGCGGACGGTACGCGGCCCGGCCTGCGCGTTGCGTGAGACGACGAAACCCCGGACGTCGGTTGCGGCCGGGGTCGCCGATGTGATCCGGACGACGTCAGCCGGAGTGTCCGGTGCCGCCCGCCTTCTCGTCGTCCCCGCCCTCTTCGTCCTCGTCGTCTTCCCCGTTTTCCTCGACTTCCTCGGCTTCCTCATCGACATCATCCTCGCCGAACTCCCAGTCGGGCGAATCCGGGTCGTACGCGATGGGTTCGCTCGACCAGGAGGCCTGCTGGAGTTCCACCCCCGGCACCTCGCCCACCAGGTCGAACGGATCGACCAGGTACGCCAGGGCCTCGGCGGTGTCTTCCGTCACAGCGCCCTCGGCGTGCACCCGCTCCGCGGGGTCCAACTCGCCGTCCTCGATGTGCTCGGCGATCCGGCTGCGGGCCGCCCCGATGACGGCGTCCTCGTCCTCGATCTCGAGGACGAGCTCGACACTGAGGCGGACAAAACGTGAAGTCTCTGGAGTGCTCATGGTCGGAGGGTACGGCTCAAACCTCCCGTGACTTTCCTGTGACCCGCGACGTTCACTAACATCGCCCCACACGGCCAATTCACCAGCGCCACAAGGGGATCGATATTCCGTGTCATCCGCTCGCCGTACGTTGCTGACCGCCACCGCCGCGGGCACCCTGCTGGGCGCCCTGTGGTTCGTCCCCTCCGCGGACGCGTCGGTGGGCACTCCGGCGAGAGGGGCGGACCCGGCGGCGCCGACCGCCCAAGTCACGGAACAGGGGCGGCCCGCCTCGACGGTGGAGACGTCCGGCGCCCAGGAGGACGCCTCCACCGGGAGCGGGACCGAACTCGCCGACACCGGAAGCATCGACACCACTCCGTACGTCGTCGGCGGCACCGCGCTCCTCATACTGGGCGCCGGTTTCGTGGTCTACTCCGTGCGCCGGGAGCGCCTCGGCTTCTGAACCCGCCCGGCGCTCCCCCGACTTGGGCCCCTGCCCGCCGTCCTACTGAAGCGGGCCGGTGACGGTCTCGGCCGCCGCGACGAGCCGGCCGTCCCCCACGAAGGCGTCCGCGGCGGCGAGGTCGGGCGCGAGGAAGCGGTCCGGGCCCGGTCCCTCCACCCCCGCCTCGCGGGCGGCGTCGATGACCGCCCGGCTCGCCGGAGCCGGGGTCAGGCCCTCGCGCAGCTGTACGGCGCGCGCGGCGGCGTACAGCTCGATCGCGATGATCCGGTTCAGGTTGCCGACGGCCGTACGCAGCTTGCGCGCCGCCGACCAGCCCATGGAGACGTGGTCCTCCTGCATGGCGGAGGACGGGATGGAGTCGGCGGACGCCGGTACGGCGAGCCGCTTCATCTCGCTGACCAGCGCGGCCTGCGTGTACTGGGCGATCATCAGGCCCGAGTCGACGCCGGCGTCGTCGGCGAGGAACGGCGGCAGGCCGTGGCTGCGGTTCTTGTCGAGCAGCCGGTCGGTACGGCGCTCGGCGATCGAGCCGAGGTCGGCGGCGGCGATGGCGAGGAAGTCCAGCACGTAGGCGACCGGGGCGCCGTGGAAGTTGCCGTTGGACTCCACCCGGCCGTCGGGCAGGACGACGGGGTTGTCCACGGCGGAGGCGAGTTCCCGCTCGGCGACCAGCCGGGCGTACGCGAGGGTGTCCCGGCCGGCGCCGGCGACCTGCGGGGCGCACCGCACGGAGTAGGCGTCCTGGACGCGGGGCGCGTCGCCCTGGTGGTGCCCGGTGAGGCCGGAACCCTTGAGCACGGCCAGCATGTTGGCGGCGGAGGCGCCCTGTCCCGGGTGCGGGCGGATGGCGTGCAGCTCGGGGGCGAGGACCTTGTCCGTGCCGAGGAGCGCCTCCAGGCTGAGGGCGGCGGTGATGTCGGCGGACTTGTACAGCGTGTCGAGGTCGGCGAGGGCCATGATCAGCATGCCGAGCATGCCGTCGGTGCCGTTGAGGAGGGCCAGGCCCTCCTTCTCGCGCAGTTCGACGGGCCGGATGCCGTGCTCGGCGAGCAGCTCGGCGGCGGGGCGTACGGCGCCGTCGGAACCCTCCGCGTCACCCTCGCCCATGAGGGTGAGGGCGCAGTGGGACAGCGGGGCGAGGTCGCCGGAGCAGCCGAGGGAGCCGTACTCGTGCACGACCGGGGTGATGCCGGCGTTGAGCACGTCGGCCATGGTCTGCGCGACCTCGGGGCGTACGCCGGTGTGCCCGGAGCACACGGTCTTCAGCCGCAGGAACATCAGCGCCCGCACGACCTCGCGCTCGACCCGCGGGCCCATGCCGGCGGCGTGCGAGCGGACGATGTTGCGCTGGAGCTGGGTGCGCAGCTCCTGGCTGATGTGCCGGGTCGCCAGGGCGCCGAAGCCGGTGCTGACGCCGTAGACGGGCTCGGGCTTGGCCGCCAGCGCGTCCACGATCTCCCGGGCCGCCGTGAGGGCCGCCACCGCCTCGTCGGAGAGCTCGATACGGGCGCCGCCGCGCGCCACGGCGAGAACGTCGGACGCGGTGACCCCCGACGTCCCCACCACCACAGTATGCATATCCATATTCAGGAGCGTACGCAGTGAATGCGAAGATGTCACTAGTGGATGCCGGGAGTGACTCTTACAACTCGCGGTCTGAATATGCCCGAATACCCGGCGCCGCTCAGGGCCTGCGGCCGCGGAAGCGGCGCCGCTCCACCGGGGCCTCCGGCACGGGCGGGGGCGCGTCGACGAGACGGACGACCGGGTCCTGCGCGCCTTCACGGCCGGCGACCACGGGCCGGTCGGCGCGCAACGCCTTCGCCCGGTACTGGGCGGCGTCGGCGAGCCGGAACAGCCGCCGGGCCGACGGTACCGGCCGGATCGCGTGCTCGGTCGAGGCCACCCCGCAGGCGACGCCCTCGCCCAGTTCCAGCTCGGCCGCGCGCCGGCACAGCTCGTCGGCCGCCTTGATCACGTCCTCGGCCGAGGGGCCCACCGCGACCAGGCAGAACTCGTCGCCGCCGAGCCGTGCCACGAGGGCGCCGGGCACCATCGCGCCGCACAGCGACAGCACGGAGCCGAACCGTTCGAGGAGCCGGTCGCCGACGGCGTGGCCGAGGGTGTCGTTGACCTGCTTGAGCCCGTTGAGGTCGCAGACGACGAGACTGACGACGACGCCGTCCGCGCGGTGCCGCTCGATCGCCTCGTCGAGCATCACGTCGACGGCACGGCGGTTGGCGAGCCCGGTCAGCGCGTCCGTGAACGCCAGCCTGCGGGCCTCCTCCAGCCGCTCGCTCTGGGCGAGCCCGGCGGCGACCACGGCGGCCAGCACGGTGGCGAAGTCGGCGTCGGAGCGGTCGAAGAGGGGGGTGCCGACCGGACGGGCGACGTAGAGCTCTCCCCAGGCGCGTCCGTGCTGCACGATCGGCGCGACCACGCAGCAGCCGCGCCCTCGCCTGCGCAGCGCGGCGACACGCCGGTGGCTGTAGCCGGGGTGGCCCGCGGCCGCGCCGTCGGCGGTCTCCACCCAGGCGTCGGGTTCACCGCCCGAGGCCCACCGCTCGTGCAGGAACTCGGTGATCTCCGGGAACTGGTGCACGGGGTAGGCCTCGTCCTCCGGGAACTCCTCCTCTTCCGGCGCCCGGTCCCCCACGTTCACCAGGACCCGCAGCCGGCCGCGCTCGCGCTCCCACGTCGAGAGCGCGGCGAAGCTCCCCTCCAGCGCCCGGCACGCACCGAGCGCCGCCGCCCGCCACGACTCACGCGAGGTCTGCGCCGCGGCCATCCCCTGCGCCAACGCCACGACGTCCGCCAGCCGCCTGTTCTCGCCCATCACCCCAGGCTAGGGATGTTTCAGATGAATCGAGACATTGGCCCACCCGCCAGTGCGCCGCGAACGGCTCCCGCAGGTCACCGCAACCCCAGACGGGCCCACACCCCCGAGTCAGCGGGGCCCGACACGGGCCCGCGGCCCCGGGTCAGCGGGGCCTCACACAGGCCCATACACCTCCGCCACAGGACCCGACACGGGCTCACGCGCCTCCGGACATGCGAGGCACGGCCCCCCTTCCTCGGCCAGGTGTGGCCCGTCGAGCACGGTGGCCACGTGGTCCGGCGGTCACGGCGGACGGCAGGCGCGGAGCCGCGGGGCCGTTCGGACCCAGTGGCGGCGCGCGCCTCTTCCGGCCGGCGCGCGGCACGGCCGCCGACAGTCGCCGGGGCTGCTGCCCCCCGGCTCGGCCCGCACAGCCACCATCCGCCGATCACGGCGCCGGGCAGCCGCGATCCCGCCGGCACGGCAGTCGCACGGACCGGCGGCCACGGCGAACGGCAGGCGTGCCGCCGC
>NZ_JBSFJL010000001.1:514006-642854 GCF_053598035.1 Streptomyces sp. NPDC001204
GGGGCCCATCGCACGGACCGGCGGCCACGGCGAACGGCAGGCGTGCCGCCGCGGGCCCATCGCACCGACCGGCGGCCACGGCGAACGGCAGGCGTGCCGCCGCGGGCCCATCGCACCGACCGGCGGCCACGGCGAACGGCAGGCGTGGGGCCGCGGGCCGTCCGCGCTCGGCGATGGCGCCCGCCTTCTCCGGACGGCGTGGGGTGCGGGCGTCGTGAGGGTGTGGCTACTCGCCCGGCCAGTGCGGGGGGCGCTTTTCGTTGAAGGCTGCCACTCCCTCCGCGCGGTCCGCGGAGAAGGCGACCGAGCGCCAGGCCGCGTCCTCGACCTCCAGGCCGGCCCGCAGGTCGAGGCCGTGTCCGAGTCGCAGGGCGCGCTTGGCGGCGCGCAGTCCGACCGGCGAGTTCGCCGCCATCCGGGAGGCCAGCTCAAGGGCCTCCTCGCGGTCCCGGCCCTCGTCCACCAGGTGGTCCACGAGGCCCAGCCCGGCCGCCTCCGGCGCCTCCAGCCGACGCGCCGTGAAGATCAGCTCGGCCGCCCGCGCGGCGCCCACCCGCCGGGGCAGCAGCTGCGTACCGCCGCCGCCGGGGATCACCCCCACCGAGACCTCGGGCAGCCCCACCACGGCCGTACGGTCGGCCACGATCACGTCGCAGGACAGGGCCAGCTCGAAGCCGCCGCCGAGCGCGAACCCGTGCACCGCGGCGATCGTCGGCATCGGCAGCTCCAGTACGCCGGTGTACGCCGCGCGCGCGACCGGGCGCTGGCGCACCAGGTCGGCGTCGCTGAAGGAGTTGCGCTCCTTCAGGTCGGCCCCGACGCAGAACGCCCGCTCGTGCGAGGACGTCAGGGCGACCACGCGCGCGTCCGGGTCGGCGGCGAGCGCCGCGCACGCCCCGGCGATCGACCGGGCCATGTCCGTGGACACGGCGTTCATCGCCTTGGGCCGGTCCAGGACGAGCTCCGCGACGTAGTCGTGCCGCCGCACCAGCACGAACTCGCCGAACCGCTCCTCACTCATGACACCCTCCTGGTTAACGCGGGTTAACAAGACACCAGCCCCGATCATCGCAGCAGGGCCCGCACCGGGGAAAGGGCGGACGGAGCACAGGCGCGGTCCCGTTGTCGAGACCCGGCACCCCGTTCGAGTGACATCCCCGGCGAACCCACACCGAATCCCTATGAGAGCGCATAACGTGCGTCCGCCATGGCGCATCGGGGGGCGCGAGCGCATCGGGGAGGACGGCGATGACGACGCACACAGCCACAGTCCGGCAAGACGGCGACAAGCACGACGGCAACAAGAACGACACCGGCGATCATGCCGACAGCACAGACATAGGCGCCGACGCCACGGCGGAGGTGACCGCCGGCGCATGGACGCGGCCCCGGGGCCCCCGTGCCCGCGGACGGCACCGCAGGCGCCGGCCTCGCAAGGCGTTGCTGGCCGCCGGAGGGCTCGCGGTGGCCGCCGGTGTGCTGAGCCTCGTACGGCTGACGCCCGAATCCGGGCCGGGCGGCCTGCGCGCCGCGGAGGCCGAACCCCACGCGACCTCGGGCCACGGCTCGGGCCGCTCCGCCGGAACCCCCGCCGGCGCCTCCGCCACGACCGGGGCCGGTCCGGCGACCGCGCGCTCGACGACCGTCACCCTGGACGGGGTGAGCGCCGCACCGGTCCAGGACGGAAGCGCCGTACCGATGGCGTCCCCGTCCGCGGCGGCGGCCACCGCGGAGCCCTCGGCGCTCCAGCAGGCCACGACCGTTCCCACGGCGCTCCCCGAGGACACGGACCCGCCGGAGCGCCCGGAGCCCACCGAGGCGCCACGGCCCTCCACCGGCACGGCCCCGGCTCCGCGCCCCACACCGGCCCCGAGCCGGAGCACGCAGCCCCCGGCGCCGCCCTCCGGCGGGGGCGGCCTGTGCCTGCCGATCATCGGGCTGTGCGTCGGCGTCGAGGCCGGCCCCGGCCGCTGATCCGGGCCGCGACCGCCGGTTACGGGGTCCCGTCGCTCCGCCGGGTGAGCAGCCAGGGCTCGACCACGCCCAGGCCGCGCACCGGGCGCTGCCACATCGGCTGAAGGGCGAACCGGTACACCGGCGGCTCCTCACCCTCCTTCTCCGCGGCCGCCGCGGCCTCGGCCGCCTCCGCCTCGGACGCCGGGGCGTCCCCGGTGCGGATCAGCTCCTCGGCGAAGGCGCTGTCCACCAGGACGGCGTCACGCGGAGCTATCGAGGTGAGCCGGGAGGCGAGGTTGACGGTGGTGCCGAACACATCGCCCATACGAGTGGTCACCGTGCCGAACGCCATGCCCACCCGCAGCTCCGGCATCGTCTCGTCGTGGGCCATCGTCTCGACCAGCCGCAGCGCGATGTCCGCCGCCGTGCCGGCGTCGTCGGCGGCGTACAGCACCTCGTCGCCGAGCGTCTTGATGAGCCGGCCGCCGCGCGCGGCCACGAGGTCGGCCGAGGTCGTCTCGAACGCCTCGACCAGCTCGCCGAGCTCCTCCTCCTCCATGCGGCGGGTCAGCCGGGTGAAGCCGACGAGGTCCGCGAAGCCCACGGCCAGCCGCCGGTCGACCATCTCCTCGTCGTCGGCGGCCTGCACGACCCGGCCGGCCGAGGCGGCGAGCTGGCGGCGCCAGACGTAGACCAGGAACTCCTCCAGCTCGGGCAGCAGCAGCTCGACGATCGGGTACGTGACCTCGGTGCGGGTCATGCCGGGCTCGGGCGGCTCGGTGAGGCCCTCCAGGAAGGAGTCCATCTGCCATTCGGCCAGACGGGCGGTGGTCTGCCCGGTGGACCGGGCCACCTGCACCGCCATGGCCTCGCTGAGCAGCCCCGCCTCGACCAGACCGGCGAGCCGCCGCAGGGCCAGTACGTCGGCCTCCGTGAGCGCCTTGGCCTGCCCTATGTCGGCGAAGCCCATGGCCCGCCAGAAGCGGGAGGCCAGCTCCATGGAGACGCCGGCGCTGCGGGCCGCCTGGAACGGGGTGTAGCGCCGCTCCGCGCCCAGGATGAGCTGTTCGAGACGCAGCGCGAGAGGGTGTCCGCCGGATTCGGCGGCGTCGGAGTCCCCCTGCTCGAGCGAGGACGGGAATGGCGGAGGCTCCTCCCGGCCGTCCGCGTCCGCGCCGGAGCCCGTGTCGTCGACGGTCACGCCTGCTGCCCTTCCGATCTGCCACGGTCAGGTATCGACCGGCCTCAACTCTACGGCAGGTGTGCGCCAGCTCACTCCGTCAGGTCGCGCCGAGGGGGAGCCGGCCGGCACCGATTCACGCGGGGCGCAGATGCACGATGTCGCCCGCGCCGACCGGCTCCTGCACCCCTGCCTCCGTGGCGATGACCAGCCGGCCGTCGCCGTCCACCGCGACCGCCTCCCCCACCACGGACCGGTCGCCCGGCAGTTCCGCCCGGACCACTCGCCCGAGCGTCGCACAGCCCGCCGCGTACGTCTCCTGGAGACCGCTCGCGGCCGGATCGCCTCCCGCCGCCCGCCATCGGCCGTACCAGTCCTCCAGGGAGCGCAGGACCGCCCGCAGCAGCGGGTCGCGGTCGGTGCTCACCGCTCCGGCGAGGGCGAGGGAGCCGGCCCGCGGGACGGGGAGTTCCTCCTGCCGCAGCGTGACGTTGACGCCGACGCCGATGACCACGCCGTCCTTGCCGGCCCGCTCGGCCAGGATGCCGCCCGCCTTGCGTTCCTCATCGCCGACGGTCACCAGCAGGTCGTTCGGCCACTTCAGCGCCGTATCGACCCCGGCGGCCCGGGACAGGCCCGTGGCCACCGCGACCCCGGTGAGCAGCGGCAGCCAGCCCCAGCGGGCCACCGGCACCTCGCTGGGCCGCAGCAGCACCGAGAAGAACAGCCCGGAGCGGGGCGGGGCCGTCCACCGGCGGTCCAGACGGCCCCGGGCGGAGGTCTGCTCCTCGGCGACCAGGACGGCACCCTCGTCCGCCTTCCCGGCGGCGGCGCGGGCCACCAGGTCCGTGTTCGTGGAGCCCGTGCTCTGCACCACGTCCACCTCGGACCACAGCCCGTCCGCCCGTACCAGCCCGCGCCGCAGGGCCCCGGCGTTCAGGGGCGGGCGGTCCAGGTCGGACCAGCGGCTGCCGTGCGGCGAGTTGTCGGGGTTGTCGTCTGCTGCATCTCGGGGCGTCATGCAAGCCACCCTAGGTGTGGGGAACGCCGCACTGCCGAACGGCGGACCCCCTACTACGCTACGGATGAGTAACCGTCCCCCCTTGTGAGCAGGCAGGGAGCCGCGATCCCGATGTCCGAGCCGGAAGAGCGCCAAGAGATCGACATTCACACGACCGCGGGCAAGATCGCGGATCTTCAGCGCCGCGTCCTGGCGGCGACGCACGCCGGCTCCGAGCGCGCCGTGGAGAAGCAGCACGCGAAGGGGAAGCTGACGGCTCGCGAGCGGATCGAACTGCTGCTCGACGAGGGCTCGTTCGTCGAGCTGGACGAGTTCGCCCGCCACCGCTCCACCAACTTCGGCCTGGAGCAGAACCGGCCGTACGGGGACGGCGTCGTCACCGGCTACGGCATGGTCGACGGCCGCCCGGTCGCGGTGTTCTCGCAGGACTTCACCGTCTTCGGAGGAGCCCTGGGCGAGGTCTACGGGCAGAAGATCGTCAAGGTGATGGACTTCGCCCTGAAGACCGGCTGCCCGGTCATCGGGATCAACGACTCGGGCGGCGCCCGGATCCAGGAGGGGGTCGCCTCCCTCGGCGCGTACGGGGAGATCTTCCGCCGCAACACCCACGCGTCCGGGGTGATCCCGCAGATCAGCCTGGTCGTCGGACCGTGTGCGGGTGGCGCGGTCTACTCGCCGGCGATCACCGACTTCACGATCATGGTCGACCAGACCTCGCACATGTTCATCACCGGCCCCGACGTCATCAAGACGGTCACCGGCGAGGACGTCGGCTTCGAGGAGCTGGGCGGCGCCCGCACCCACAACACCGCCTCCGGCGTGGCCCACCACATGGCCGGGGACGAGAAGGACGCGATCGAGTACGTCAAGCAGCTGCTGTCGTACCTGCCGTCGAACAACCTCTCCGAGGCGCCGGTCTTCCCCGAGGAGGCCGACCTGGCGGTCAGCGACGAGGACCTGGAGCTGGACTCGCTCGTCCCGGACAGCGCGAACCAGCCGTACGACATGCACACGGTGATCGAGCACGTGCTGGACGACGCCGAGTTCTTCGAGACCCAGCCGCTGTTCGCGCCGAACATCCTCACCGGGTTCGGGCGGGTGGAGGGCCACCCGGTAGGCATCGTCGCCAACCAGCCGATGCAGTTCGCCGGCTGCCTGGACATCGACGCCTCCGAGAAGGCCGCCCGCTTCGTACGGACCTGCGACGCCTTCAACGTGCCCGTGCTCACCTTCGTCGACGTGCCCGGCTTCCTCCCCGGCGTCGACCAGGAGCACACCGGCATCATCCGCCGCGGAGCCAAGCTGATCTTCGCCTACGCCGAGGCGACCGTCCCGCTGATCACCGTGATCACCCGCAAGGCCTTCGGCGGCGCCTACGACGTCATGGGCTCCAAGCACCTGGGCGCCGACCTCAACCTGGCCTGGCCGACCGCCCAGATCGCCGTCATGGGCGCCCAGGGCGCGGTCAACATCCTGCACCGCCGCACGATCGCGGAGGCCGAGGCCGAGGGCGACGCCGAGGCGACCCGCGCCCGGCTGATCCAGGAGTACGAGGACGCCCTCCTCAACCCCTATGTCGCGGCCGAGCGCGGCTACGTCGACGCGGTGATCAAGCCCTCCGACACCCGCTCGCACCTCGTGCGCGGTCTGCGTCAGCTGCGCACCAAGCGGGAATCCCTGCCTCCGAAGAAGCACGGCAACATCCCCCTGTAAGGAGCCGTTGTGATCAAGGTCGTACGAGGCAATCCGACCCCGGAGGAGCTCGCCGCCGCCCTGGCGGTGGTCCGGGCCCGCGCCGCGGCGGCAGCCACCACGCCGTCCGGCGCGCCGGCCCCCCGAGACTCCTGGTCCGACCCGTCCCGCATCGCCGCCCGGCACGTCCCTCTTCCGAGCCCGACGGCCTGGTCGCGCACGTACTGGCCCGGCTGATCGCCCGCCGCCGGCCGCCCAGGGGCGCGCTTCGCCCACCCGCCCGCCCGACTCGGTGGGGCTCAGGCGACCGTCCCTGGGGCCCCGCCCCACCGCCCCACACCCCGGCGGGGCTCCGCCCCTGCACCCCTCTGCCGGGGCTGCGCCCCGGGCGCTTGACCCACCCGCCCGCCCGACCCAGTAGGGCTCAAGCGACCGTCCCTGGGGCCCCGCCCCACACCCCGGCGGGGCTCCGCCCCGGGTACTTGGCCCACCCCGCCCGCGCAACCCAGTAGGGCTCAAGCGACCGTTCCTTGGGGCTCCGCCCCACACCCCCGGCAGGGCTCCGCCCCTGCACCCCACCGAGGCTCCGCCCCAGTACCTGACCCACCCCGCCCGCCCAACTCCGTAGGGCTCAAGTAACCACCTCCTGGGGCCCCGCCCCTGCGCCCCTGCGTCCCGGCTGGGCTCCGCCCCAGACCTCTGGGGGCTCCGCCCCTGCGTCTCGGCTGGGCTGTGCCCCCTGCCCCAGCGGGGGCCTTCCGCGCCTCCCTGTGTGCCCGGGCACGGATCCGCTCCTGGGTCCCGGGGCCTGGCCGTGTCCCACCCTCCGGCCGCTGTGCCACTCAGGAGGGCACGCAGCCGCCGTGCCACGGCCGTGGGGCCGATGTCTGTGTGGCCGCGTCGGGGCGGTGGCCTGGGGGCGGGCCTGCGGCCGGCAGGAGGGGTTCAGTCCTTGAGGCGGCGCCCCGGGCCCGCCCGAGTGAGCGCCCGGTGAGGGGCAAGTTGAGTACGCGTACTCAGGCGCCCGGCGTGGTCGCGGTCGCACGATCGGAGGATGCTGTGGTCCGATCCCGAGAACGAGCCGCCGGAGGAACTGCGTGACACGCAGAACATGTTGCGGCGGCTGGGCGTTCTCATGGCACTGGCCATGGTGCTGGCGATGTTCGTGATCGGCGTGAGGTGAGCCGGAAGTGCCGCCGCCGATACGCTGACCGTATGACAGACCAGCCGCGCCGCCGACTCGTGCTCGCCTCCCAGTCCCCCGCCCGGCTCGGGCTGCTCCGGCAGGCCGGGCTCGACCCGGAGGTCATCGTCAGCGGCGTCGACGAGGACGCGGTCACCGCGCCCACCCCCGCCGAACTGGCACTCGCGCTCGCCGAGGCGAAGGCCTCCGTGGTGGCGGCCCGGCCGGAGGTCCGGGGCGCACTGGTGATCGGCTGCGACTCGGTGCTCGACCTGGACGGCCACGCCCTGGGCAAGCCCGCCGACGCCGAGGAGGCCACCACCCGCTGGAAGGCGATGCGCGGCCGGGCCGGCACCCTCCAGACCGGGCACTGCGTCTGGGACACGGAGAGCGGGCGGCACGCCTCGGCCACCGCCTCCACCGTGGTCCGCTTCGGCGAGCCGTCGGACGAGGAGATCGCCGCGTACGTCGCGTCGGGCGAGCCGCTGTACGTGGCCGGCGCCTTCACCCTGGACGGCCGCTCGGCGCCGTTCATCGACGGCATCGACGGTGACCACGGCAACGTCATCGGCATCAGCCTGCCCCTGATCCGCCGCCTGCTGGCCGAACTCGGCGTGGGCATCACCGAGTTGTGGGCGCCGGCCCAGGACTGATCAGAGAGTGCGGGCCTCGGCCGGAGGAGGGAGAGGCCTGGGCGCCTCGCCCCCGTGACCCGTCTCGCCCCCGTGACCCGTCTCGCCCGCAGGCCCGGGAGTCTTCTCGGCCCCGGGGCCGCCCGCGTCCCGGGGGCCGCCCGGCACCTCACCGGCCGGTCCCTCCTCGCGGTCGTACGTCATCAGCAGCAGCACGATGAGCCCGAGCACCAGCACCATGAACAGGAACGCCCGCCAGCCCACCAGCCCCCAGGCGAACGCGCCCAGCAGCCCGTGCACCACGGCCGCGCTGATCAGCAGGACGCGTCCGAGGCCGGCCGGGCGGCGACCGCGTACCGCCACGAGCAGGGCGACCAGCCCGCACAGGGCGAAGTAGAGGCCGAAGACCAGACCGCCGGCCTTCGACGAGTTCGCCATCACGTTCGGATCCAGGCCGGCCAGGGACATCCGCTGCTGGTGCACGACCTCGCCGAGGAACCAGTTCAGCGCCACCACGCCCAACGCCTCGGCGAAGAGCACGACCGCCACCACCCACGCCACCGGTCTGCGCACCACCGGTCCCACCCACTTCCGACTGCCGCTCCGTCCGGAGCCCTGTTACCGCGAGTACCGCCGAGACATCGTGAACGCTACTAACGGGTAAACCGGGGGACAAGGGTTCTGCCACCGGCAAAGAATCGTTGGGCCATTCGTAGGGACTCCACAAAGAAACGAAGTGCGTCGCAGCACGCCCTCACAGAGACCTTGACCACATGGGAGGGCTAGGGTTTTCCGGAGGAGTCCTGCGTACAGCGATGCGACAAGGGATTTCGCAGGTCGAGCGCGCCTCGAATCACGCTCCGTGTGGGCAAGCTCACCATCGGGGACGGGTCGAAGTGCCGTGTCGGCAGTCCCTAAACTCGGCTTGTTTCAAGGAGGGAGCCTCAATCGTGCGCAAGGTGCTCATCGCCAACCGTGGCGAAATCGCTGTCCGCGTTGCCCGGGCCTGCCGGGACGCCGGTATCGCGAGCGTGGCCGTCTACGCCGACCCGGACCGGGACGCTCTGCATGTCCGCGCCGCGGATGAGGCGTTCGCCCTGGGCGGTGACACCCCGGCCACCAGCTACCTGGACATCGACAAGGTACTGAAGGCCGCGAAGGAGTCCGGCGCGGACGCGATCCACCCCGGGTACGGCTTCCTCTCGGAGAACGCCGACTTCGCCCAGGCCGTGCTGGACGCGGACCTGGTCTGGATCGGCCCGCCGCCGCAGGCCATCCGCGACCTGGGCGACAAGGTCGCGGCCCGGCACATCGCCCAGCGCGCCGGCGCGCCGCTGGTGGCCGGCACCCCCGACCCGGTCTCCGGTGCCGAGGAGGTCGTGGCCTTCGCCGAGGAGCACGGCCTGCCGATCGCCATCAAGGCCGCCTTCGGCGGCGGCGGGCGCGGCCTGAAGGTCGCCCGCACCCTGGACGAGGTCCCCGAGCTGTACGAGTCCGCGGTGCGCGAGGCGGTGGCCGCCTTCGGCCGCGGCGAGTGCTTCGTCGAGCGCTACCTGGACCGGCCGCGGCACGTGGAGACCCAGTGCCTGGCCGACCAGCACGGCAACGTGGTCGTCGTCTCCACCCGTGACTGCTCCCTCCAGCGCCGCCACCAGAAGCTGGTCGAGGAGGCCCCGGCGCCGTTCCTGTCCGACGAGCAGGTCGCCGAGCTGTACCGCGCCTCGAAGGCGATCCTGTCGGAGGCCGGCTACGTCGGCGCCGGCACCTGCGAGTTCCTGGTCGGCCAGGACGGCACGATCTCCTTCCTGGAGGTCAACACCCGCCTCCAGGTCGAGCACCCGGTCACCGAAGAGGTCGCCGGCATCGACCTGGTCCGCGAGATGTTCCGCATCGCCGACGGCGAGGAACTCGGCTACGACGACCCGCCGCTGCGCGGCCACTCCTTCGAGTTCCGCATCAACGGCGAGGACCCGGGCCGAGGCTTCCTGCCCGCCCCCGGCACCGTGACGAACTTCGCCCCGCCGTCCGGCCCCGGCGTCCGCCTGGACGCGGGCGTCGAGTCCGGCAGTGTCATCGGCCCGGCCTGGGACTCCCTGCTGGCCAAGCTGATCGTGACCGGCCGCACCCGCAAGGAGGCCCTCCAGCGGGCCGCCCGTGCCCTGGAGGAGTTCCAGGTCGAGGGCATGGCCACCGCGATCCCCTTCCACCGCGCGGTGGTCACCGACCCGGCGTTCGCCCCCGAACTGACCGGCTCCGCCGACCCGTTCACGGTCCACACCCGCTGGATCGAGACCGAGTTCGTCAACGAGATCAAGCCCTTCACCGCCACCGCCGACGGCGCGGAGGGGGACGAGGAGAGGGGCCGCGAGACCGTCGTCGTCGAGGTCGGCGGCAAGCGCCTGGAGGTCTCCCTGCCCACCTCGCTGGGCATGTCCCTGGCCCGCACCGGCCTCGCCGCGGGCGCCAAGCCCAAGCGCCGCGCCGCGAAGAAGTCCGGCCCCGTCGCCTCCGGCGACACCCTCGCCTCCCCGATGCAGGGCACCATCGTCAAGGTCGCCGTCGAGGAGGGCCAGGAGGTCAAGGAGGGTGACCTCGTCGTCGTCCTGGAGGCCATGAAGATGGAGCAGCCTCTCAACGCCCACCGGAGCGGCACCATCAAGGGCCTGTCGGCCGACGTCGGCGCCTCCATCACCTCCGGCGCCGTCATCTGCGAGATCAAGGACTGATCCCCCGGAGCACCCGCACCCACAGGCGCCCGGCGAGCCGCGAGAGCGGCCCGTCGGGCGCCGTGCTTTCCGCAGGGCAGTCCGAAGCCCTTCCCGAGGACGGCCGGAAGGTCCTTCCCGAGGACGAGCGGAAGCTCTTCCCGAGGGCGGTCCGAAAGTCCCGAGGGCGGCCCGAAGGCCCTCATCGCCTCCGGAGGTCCGCCACCCGCGCGGCCGGGCGTTCCGTGCCGTTCGGCTGTTCTCCGCCCAGGGACGCCGGGCGGAGGTTCGCGCTCGGCGGCTGGGTGCGGCGGGGGCCCGGGAGCGGGACCTCACGGCGACGGTCGCGGGGCGGGGCCTGGTCCGCGACCGGGTTTCCCGTCGCGCCGGCCACGGCGATCTGGACGCCCTGGTCGGCGAGGGCCTGGAGCTCGGTGCCCGCGCGGTCGTCGTGGGCCGGGGGCTCGTCCGTCACCAGGCGGGTGATGAGTTCGGTCGGGACGGTCTGGAACATCGTGTCCGTACCGAGCTTGGTGTGGTCGGCGAGGACCACCACCTCCGCGGCGGCCTGCACCAGGGCCCGGTCGACGGACGCCGACAGCATGTTGGAGGTGGACAGGCCCCGTTCGGCCGTCAGCCCGCTCCCCGACAGGAAGGCCTTGGACACCCGCAGCCCGTGCAGCGACTGCTCCGCCCCCGACCCGACGAGCGCGTAGTTGGAGCCGCGCAGCGTGCCGCCGGTCATCACGACCTCCACGCGGTTGGCATGGGCCAACGCCTGGGCGACCAGCAGGGAGTTGGTGACGACGGTCAGGCCGGGCACCCGGGCGAGCCGGCGGGCGAGCTCCTGAGTGGTGGTACCCGCGCCCACGACGATCGCCTCGCCCTCTTCGACGAGGCTCGCGGCGAGGTCGGCGATGGCCGTCTTCTCCGCGGTCGCGAGATGCGACTTCTGCGGGAAGCCGGACTCCCGGGTGAACCCACCCGGGAGTACCGCACCGCCGTGCCGGCGGTCGAGGAGTCCTTCGGCCTCCAGCGCCCGCACGTCCCGCCGTACGGTCACTTCGGAGGTCTGGACGACGCGGGCGAGTTCACGGAGCGACACGGCACCGTTCGCTCGCACCATTTCGAGGATCAATTGGCGACGTTCAGCAGCGAACACGAAACTGACAGTAACCCCAGCGACCGTCTGCTTTCAGCAGTTTGCGCCGAATAGCAGAAGTTGTTCGCAGGGCAGGGTGCGAAGTGGTATAGGGCCTGGTCCCCCTGCCCGTGCCACCGGCATGGTCCGCAACTCCCCGTGACCGGCGGGGAGTCGGCCCGGACGCCGGACCCGCCTACGCCTCGGCCGTCGCCTTGCGCGTGTGCAACTGCCGTGCCACCTCCGCGATCGACCCCGACAGCGAGGGGTACACGGTGAAGGCGTTCGCGATCTGTTCAACCGTCAGGTTGTTGTCGACGGCGATCGAGATGGGGTGGATCAGTTCCGAGGCGCGCGGGGCCACGACCACGCCGCCGACCACGATCCCCGTGCCCGGACGGCAGAAGATCTTGACGAAGCCGTCCCGGATGCCCTGCATCTTGGCGCGCGGGTTGCGCAGCAGCGGCAGCTTCACGCAGCGGGCGTCGATCTTGCCGGCGTCCACGTCGGCCTGGGTGTAGCCGACGGTGGCGATCTCGGGGTCGGTGAAGACGTTGGAGGAGACCGTCTTCAGGTTCAGCGGGGCCACCGCGTCGCCGAGGAAGTGGTACATCGCGATACGTCCCTGCATCGCCGCCACCGACGCCAGCGCGAAGACTCCGGTCACGTCACCGGCCGCGTACACGCCCGGAGCCGTCGTCCTCGACACCTTGTCGGTCCAGATGTGACCGGACTCGCGCAGTTTGACGCCGGCCTCCTCCAGGCCGAGCCCGGCGCTGTTGGGGATGGCGCCGACGGCCATCAGGCAGTGGCTGCCCGTGATGACCCGGCCGTCCGCCAGCGTCACCTCCACACGGTCCCCGACCCGCTTGGCCGCGGCGGCCCGCGAGCGCGCCATGACGTTCATGCCGCGGCGGCGGAAGACGTCCTCCAGGACCGCGGCCGCGTCCGGGTCCTCACCCGGCAGCACGCGGTCGCGGGAGGACACCAGCGTGACCTTCGAGCCGAGTGCCTGGTAGGCGCCGGCGAACTCGGCACCGGTGACGCCCGAGCCGACCACGATGAGTTCCTCGGGGAGCTCGGTGAGGTCGTAGACCTGGGTCCAGTTGAGGATCCGCTCGCCGTCCGGCTGGGCGTCGGGCAGCTCGCGCGGGTGGCCGCCGGTCGCGATCAGCACGGCGTCCGCGGTGAGCCTCTCCTCGCTCCCGTCGGCCGCCCTGACGACGACCGTGCGCGACCCGTCGAGCGCCTGCATGCCCTCCAGCCGGCCGTGCCCGCGCACGACCCGGGCGCCGGCCCGCGTCACGGAGGCGGTGATGTCGTGGGACTGGGCGAGCGCCAGCCGCTTCACCCGGCGGTTGACCTTCCCCAGGTCGACGCCCACCACCCTCCCGGCCTGGTCCGGGAGATCCCGGGCGGGGCCGCCGTCGGAGGAGGTGTCGGCGACGATGATCCCCAGTTCCTCGTACGAGGAGTCGAAGGTGGTCATCACCTCGGCCGTAGCGATAAGGGTCTTCGACGGCACGCAGTCGGTCAGCACCGACGCTCCGCCCAGACCGTCGCAGTCGACGACGGTCACCTCCGCGCCGAGCTGCGCCGCCACCAGCGCCGCTTCGTAGCCGCCGGGTCCACCACCGATGATCACGATCCGAGTCACGTACTCCATTGTCCCGCACCGTTCAAGGTGCTACGGCCCCGGGGGCGTCGGCGCGGTGCTCTCCCGTTGCGCCTGGGACCCGTGAGGCGGGTGCGCGGCTGCCGTACGCTCGACGCATGTCGCTCTATGCCGCATACGCCGGCAATCTCGACGCGGGGCTGATGTCCAGCCGCGCCCCGCACTCGCCGTTGCGTGCCACGGGCTGGCTGAACGGCTGGCGGCTGACCTTCGGCGGCGAGCAGGTGGGCTGGGAGGGCGCGCTGGCGACCCTGGTCGAGGATCCGATCTCCCAGGTCTTCGTGGCTCTGTACGACATCGCCCCGATGGACGAGGACGTCCTCGACCGCTGGGTGGGGGCGGGCATGGACGTCTACCGGCGCGCACGCGTGCGCGTCCACACCCTGGACGGCGAGGAACCGGCCTGGGTCTACGTCCTCAACGCCTACGAGGGCGGTCTTCCCTCCGCCCGCTACCTCGGCGAGATCGCGGACGCGGCGGAGTCGGCGGGGGCACCCCACGACTATGTGATGGAGCTGCGGAAGCGGCCGTGCTGAGCGGCTCGGGGCTTCCGGAGGCCTGAGCGAAAGCCCGGGCGGGCCCCTCCGGCGCCGCCCCTCGCCGGAAACGACAAGACAACGATCGCATTGCCGTGACCACTGACATCTACGCGCGTAGGCGAATACCGGCTACGCTCATCCGCGTGAACGCATCTCTTCTTCCGGACGACATCCAGGGCGATCCGTACGCCGCCGCCGACGCCGCCGCCGCGCGCCTGCGCGAACTCACGGGTGCCGAGTCCCACGACGTCGCCCTCGTGATGGGGTCCGGCTGGGCACCGGCCGTCGACGCCCTCGGGACCCCCGACGCCGAGTTCCAGGTCACCGAGCTGCCCGGATTCCCGCCGCCGGCGGTGGAGGGCCACGGCGGCAAGATCCGCTCGTACGCCATCGGGGACAGACGCGCGCTGGTGTTCCTGGGCCGCACCCACTACTACGAGGGCCGGGGCGTGGCCGCCGTGGCCCACGGTGTGCGCACCGCCGTCTCGGCCGGCTGCAAGACGATCGTGCTCACCAACGGCTGCGGCGGTCTGCGCGAGGGCATGCGCCCCGGCCAGCCGGTGCTGATCAGCGACCACCTCAACCTGACGGCGACCTCGCCGATCGTCGGCGCCAACTTCGTCGACCTCACCGACCTGTACTCGCCGCGCCTGCGCGCCCTGTGCAAGGAGGTCGACCCCACCCTGGAGGAGGGCGTCTACGCCCAGTTCCCCGGCCCGCACTACGAGACGCCGGCGGAGATCCGCATGGCCCGCACCATCGGCGCGGACCTGGTCGGCATGTCCACCGTCCTGGAGGCGATCGCCGCCCGCGAGGCGGGCGCGGAGGTCCTCGGCATCTCCCTGGTGACCAACCTCGCCGCGGGCATGACCGGCGAGCCCCTCAACCACGAGGAGGTCCTCCAGGCGGGCCGCGACAGCGCCGCCCGCATGGGATCCCTGCTGACCCAGGTGCTGGGCCGCCTGTAGACCCCGGCACACCGCGGCACGCCGAACGTCCGGCGGCGCCCTTGAAGGGGGAGCCGCCGGAGCGCGGAAGGCGCCGTGGGGTGCGCCGGCGGCCCCCGCCGCGCACCTCGTCCCCGCCCGGCGCTCTCCGCCCGGCACGGCCCCGGAACTCCGGGCAGTACGCTCGCGCGCGGCGGCCGGACGCGCCCGACGGCCCCGCCCCCCAACGCATCCCAGGCGCCCCGGCACCCACCCGCCGGAGGCAGACGGCCCAGGCCGACAAACTCACGAGAGGCTGACCCCAACGTGCACGACGACCTCATCGCACGGGCCAAGGCGTGGCTGGCCGAGGACCCCGACGCCGACACCCGTGACGAACTCGCCCGGCTCCTCGAAGCCCCGACCGCCGAGAACACCGAGGAGCTGACCGCCCGCTTCGTCGGCACGCTCCAGTTCGGCACCGCCGGCCTGCGCGGCGAACTCGGCGCCGGGCCCATGCGCATGAACCGCTCCGTCGTCATCCGCGCCGCCGCGGGCCTCGCCGCGTACCTGAAGAAGAACGGGACCGCCCACGGGGACGAGAACGCCGGCCTCGTCGTCATCGGCTACGACGCCCGCCACAAGTCCGCCGACTTCGCCCGCGACACCGCCGCCGTCATGACGGGCGCCGGACTGCGCGCCGCCGTGCTCCCCCGCCCCCTCCCCACCCCGGTCCTCGCCTTCGCCATCAGGCACCTCGGCGCGGTCGCCGGTGTGGAGGTCACCGCCAGCCACAACCCGCCCCGCGACAACGGCTACAAGGTCTACCTGGGCGACGGCTCCCAGATCGTGCCCCCGGCGGACGCCGGAATCGCCGCCGAGATCGACGCGATCACCACGCTCGCCGCGGTGCCCCGCCCGGACTCCGGCTGGAACATCCTCGACGACTCCGTCCTGGAGGCCTACCTGGCCCGTACGGACGCGGTCCTCGCCCCCGGCTCGCCGCGCACGGCCCGCACCGTCTACACGGCGATGCACGGCGTCGGCAAGGACACCCTCCTCGCCGCGTTCGCCCGGGCCGGCTTCCCGGCCCCGGACCTGGTCGCCGAGCAGGCCGAGCCGGACCCGGACTTCCCGACCGTCGCCTTCCCCAACCCGGAGGAGCCCGGCGCGATGGACCTGGCGTTCGCCCGGGCCCGCGCGACCGGCCCCGACCTGATCATCGCCAACGACCCCGACGCCGACCGCTGCGCGGTGGCCGTCGGGCACGGCACCGACTGGCGCATGCTGCGCGGCGACGAGGTGGGCGCCCTGCTCGCCGCCCACCTGGTCTCCCGCGGCGTGACCGGCACCTTCGCGGAGTCGATCGTCTCCTCCTCCCTCCTCGGACGGATCGCCGGGAAGGCGGGCCTGCCCCACGAGGAGACGCTCACCGGCTTCAAGTGGATCGCCCGTGCGGAGGGTCTGCGCTACGGCTACGAGGAGGCCCTCGGCTACTGCGTCGACCCCGACGGCGTACGCGATAAGGACGGCATCACCGCCGCCCTCCTGATCACCGAATTGGCGTCCCGGCTCAAGGAGGAGGGCCGCACCCTGCTGGACCTCCTGGACGACCTCGCCGTCGAGCACGGCCTGCACGCCACCGACCAGCTCTCGGTCCGCGTCAAGGACCTCTCGCTGATCGCCGACGCGATGCGGCGCCTGCGCGAGCAGCCCCCGACCGCGCTCGCGGGCCTGCCGGTCACCCGTTCCGAGGACCTCACCCGGGGAACGGACCGGCTGCCCCCCACGGACGGCCTGCGCTACACCCTCGACGGCGCCCGCGTCATCGTCCGCCCCAGCGGCACGGAGCCCAAGCTGAAGTGCTACCTGGAGGTCGTGATCCCGGTCGGCACCCACGCCGACCTCCCGGCGGCCCGCGGCAGGGCCGACGCCCTGCTGGCGTCGATCAAGCGGGACCTGTCGGCGGCGGCGGGCATCTGACCCGCAAAACGGAACCGGAACGGAACGGGTGCCCTCACTCGGAGGGCACCCGTTCCGTTCCGAAGGTCACGCGACGTGACGCCGCCGCGCCCGTGTCACCCCACCGCGATCAGAATCGCCAGCACCACCGCACCGGCCAGCGCCGGACCCAGGATCTCGTACGCCCAGCGGACCGTCACCTCGCCCTGGGCGGACTGGGCGTGCTCGCGGGCCTCCTGGACCTCGCGCAGGTCGTTCATGAACTGGTCGGTGTCCGTCCGGATGGGATCGCGGTCCGCGGCGGTGTCACCGGCGCCGCCGACACCGGTGCCACCCGTCGCGCGTGCGGTCGCGACGGTGGCCCGTGCCTGCCGGCGGGCGGCCCGCTTGCGCGCCCGCAGCGACACGGGCAGCGCCCACAGCTGGTACTTGGTGCCGGCCTTGTCGAACACCTCGTTGGAGTAGCCGGAGCGCAGGCCGGAGACCTGCCCCCAGGGCAGCACGATCACGCGGAAGGGGTTGCGGACGCGCAGCCGGTCGGAGTTGGCGTACACGGCGGGCCGCACGGTGAAGGCGACCACGAGCGGCACCGCGAGGATCATCCCGGCGAGCGCCAGCCACGGGGTGCGGCCCTGGCCGGTGACCAGCGCGTCGATGCCCAGCCACAGGATGATGGCGAGCAGCAGGACACCGCCCGCGATGCCCGCGGACGACCGGTGGACCCGGTCGTGGAACTCGGAGGCGGAGGGCTGCGGCGCGGGGGGTTCGTGCTCGGGCGTCGTCATGGCCCCGATTGTGCCCGACGTCCGCGGGTGCCCTCATCCGCGGTGCGGGAGCACGGCCCGAGCACGGAAGACCATCGCCCCGCGGAATATGGCCGGGGGCACAATCTGGACTCTAGGGGTGTACAGCCGCTACGCGCGTAGATATGCTCGCCTGGTGACCATGCCCACCACTGCACCCCCTCTCGCTGACGTCACCGCGTCCGACAGCACGCTGCGCCGCTTCCTGCACGGGCTGCCCGGCGTCGACGCGGTCGGCCTGGAGGCGCGCGCCGCCTCGCTCGGCACCCGTTCCATCAAGACCACCGCGAAGGCGTACGCGATCGACCTCGCCATCTCGATGGTCGACCTGACGACGCTGGAAGGCGCGGACACCCCGGGCAAGGTCCGGGCGCTCGGCGCCAAGGCGGTCCACCCCGACCCGACGGACCGTACGGCCCCCGCCACGGCCGCGGTCTGCGTGTACCCCGACATGGTGGCCACCGCGAAGGAGGCCGTGGCCGGCTCGGCCGTGAAGGTCGCCTCGGTCGCCACCGCCTTCCCGGCCGGCCGGGCGCCGCTGGACATCAAGCTGGCGGACGTGCGCGCGGCGGTCGCCGCGGGCGCCGACGAGATCGACATGGTCATCGACCGCGGGGCGTTCCTCGCCGGCAAGTACCTCAAGGTGTACGACGAGATCGCCGCCGTGAAGGAGGCCTGCGGGACCTCCGCCCGACTGAAGGTCATCTTCGAGACCGGCGAGCTGTCGACGTACGACAACATCCGCCGCGCGAGCTGGCTCGGCATGCTGGCGGGCGCCGACTTCATCAAGACGTCCACCGGCAAGGTCGCCGTCAACGCCACCCCGGCCAACACGCTGCTCATGCTGGAGGCCGTCCGTGACTTCCGCGCGCAGACCGGCGTGCAGGTGGGTGTGAAGCCGGCCGGCGGCATCCGCACCTCCAAGGACGCGATCAAGTTCCTGGTCCTGGTCAACGAGACCGCCGGCGGGGACTGGCTGGACAACCACTGGTTCCGCTTCGGCGCCTCCTCGCTCCTGAACGACCTGCTGATGCAGCGCCAGAAGCTGGCCACCGGCCGCTACTCCGGCCCCGACTACGTGACGGTGGACTGAGCCCCATGAACACGGATAACCCGCTTTCCCCCTTCGCCTACGCACCGGCTCCCGAGTCCCGGTCGATCGTCGACATCGCGCCGTCCTACGGCCTGTTCGTCGACGGCGAGTTCACCGAGGCCGCCGACGGCAAGGTCTTCAAGACGGTCTCCCCCAGCACGGAGGAGGTGCTGTCCGAGGTCGCCCAGGCCGGCGAGGCGGACGTGGACCGCGCGGTCAAGGCGGCCCGCAAGGCCTTCGCGAAGTGGTCGGCGCTGCCCGGCTCCGAGCGCGCCAAGTACCTGTTCCGTATCGCCCGCATCGTCCAGGAGCGCAGCCGTGAGCTGGCGGTCCTGGAGACGCTGGACAACGGCAAGCCGATCCGGGAGACCAGGGACGCGGACCTGCCCCTGGTGGCCGCGCACTTCTTCTACTACGCCGGCTGGGCGGACAAGCTCGGCCACGCCGGCTTCGGACCGTCCCCGAAGCCGCTGGGCGTGGCCGGCCAGGTCATCCCGTGGAACTTCCCGCTGCTGATGCTGGCGTGGAAGATCGCCCCGGCGCTGGCGACCGGCAACACGGTCGTGCTCAAGCCCGCCGAGACCACCCCGCTCTCCGCGCTGTTCTTCGCGGACATCTGCCGCCAGGCGGGCCTGCCGAAGGGTGTCGTCAACATCCTTCCCGGCTACGGCGACGCGGGCGCCGCGCTGGTCGCGCACCCGGACGTGAACAAGGTCGCCTTCACCGGCTCCACGGCCGTCGGCAAGGCGATCGCGCGCACGGTCGCGGGCACGGACAAGAAGCTCACCCTCGAACTGGGCGGCAAGGGCGCCAACATCGTCTTCGACGACGCGCCGATCGACCAGGCCGTCGAGGGCATCGTGAACGGCATCTTCTTCAACCAGGGCCAGGTCTGCTGCGCGGGCTCGCGCCTGCTGGTGCAGGAGTCGATCCACGACGAGCTGCTGGACTCCCTCAAGCGCAGGCTCTCCACCCTGCGCCTGGGCGATCCGCTCGACAAGAACACCGACATCGGCGCGATCAACTCCGCCGAGCAGCTGGCCCGGATCACCACGCTCGCCGACCAGGGCGAGGCGGAGGGCGCCGAGCGCTGGTCGCCCGCCTGCGAACTGCCCGAGAGCGGCTACTGGTTCGCCCCGACGCTGTTCACCGGTGTCACCCAGGCGCACACCATCGCCCGTGACGAGATCTTCGGCCCGGTGCTCTCCGTCCTCACCTTCCGCACCCCGGACGAGGCCGTCGCCAAGGCCAACAACACCCCGTACGGGCTCTCGGCGGGCATCTGGACGGAGAAGGGTTCCCGGATCCTGGCGGTGGCGAGCAGGCTGCGCGCCGGTGTCGTCTGGTCCAACACGTTCAACAAGTTCGATCCGACCTCGCCGTTCGGCGGCTACAAGGAGTCGGGCTTCGGCCGCGAGGGCGGCCGGCACGGCCTGGAGGCGTACCTCGATGTCTGAGAAGTCCGAGAAGTCTGGGGCGACGACCGAACCGCGGCTTTCGGTCCTCAAGACCTACAAGCTGTACGTGGGCGGCAAGTTCCCGCGTTCCGAGAGCGGCCGGGTGTACGAGGTGAGCGACTCCAAGGGCAACTGGCTGGCGAACGCACCGCGGTCGTCCCGCAAGGACGCCCGTGACGCGGTCGTGGCCGCGCGCAAGGCGTTCGGCGCGTGGTCCGGCGCGACCGCGTACAACCGGGGCCAGATCCTCTACCGCGTCGCGGAGATGCTGGAGGGCCGCCGCGAGCAGTTCGTCCGCGAGGTCGCCGAGGCCGAGGGCCTGTCCAAGGTCAAGGCCGCCGCGCAGGTCGACGCGGCGATCGACCGCTGGGTCTGGTACGCGGGCTGGACCGACAAGATCGCCCAGGTGGTGGGCGGCGGCAACCCGGTCGCGGGCCCGTACTTCAACCTCTCCTCCCCCGAGCCGACCGGCGTGGTGACCGTCCTGGCCCCGCAGGAGTCGTCGTTCCTGGGCCTGGTCTCGGTGATCGCCCCGGTGATCGCGACGGGCAACACGGCGGTGGTGGTCGCGAGCGAGAAGCACCCGCTCCCCGCACTCTCCCTCGGCGAGGTGCTGGCCACCTCCGACCTGCCGGGCGGTGTCGTGAACGTCCTGTCCGGCGGTACGGCGGAGATCGCCACGCCGCTCGCCGCGCACCAGGACGTCAACGCGCTCGACCTCGCGGGCGCCGACGCCGAGCTGGCGAAGGAGCTGGAGGTCGCGGCGGCGGACAACCTCAAGCGCGTCCTTCGTCCACAGCCTGTGGACTACTTCGCGACGCCAGGCATCGACCGCATGACGGCCTTCCTGGAGACCAAGACGGTCTGGCACCCGACGGGCTCCCTGGGCGCCTCCGGCTCGTCGTACTGAGCCGCCCGGGGCGCCGCACCGCGGCGGCCCGCACAGACGAGAGCCGCGTCTCCCCTCCGTCCGGGGGAGGCGCGGCTCTCCGCGTGCGCGCGTCAGCGCACCGACCCGAGCGCCTGACCGACGACCGGCACGGCACCCACCGACGGGGCCTGGGCCACCGGGCCCGTGAGCATCTTCGAGCTGACCGGCCGGAAGTCGGCGAGCTGGGTGCCGACGCCGTTGTCGAGCGGGTCGACGCCGGTGCCCGCGAGCGGGTTGGGCTTGAGGGCCGTGACCGTTCCGGTGGTGTGGCCGACGGTGCCGGTCAGTGCCTGCACGCCCGTCTGCGGGTCGGCCTTGCCGAGGGAGCCGAGCAGGCGGCCCTCGCCCCCGCCCGGGAGGATGTCCGCCGAGGCCGTTGTCGCGCCCACGCCCAGGGCGGCCCCGGCGGTGGCGACGGCGACCAGGACGCGCCGGGCGGTGGAGCGGGGGGAGGACGCGTGTCGAGCCATGACTGGTGCCGCCTTACGGATGCGGTGGGTAACGGGAACAGCGCACACGGTAGTTGAGACGTAGCCCACGTTCCAAAGCCGACCCGCGGGGTCGGCAGGCGGGCCACCATGCGTCAAACTGGTGTTCCGTGAGCCTTCATCCCCCGTCACCCGCCCGTGTCGTGCTGCTGTGCGGCCCCTCGGGCTCGGGCAAGTCCCTGGTAGCCGCCCGCTCCGGACTGCCCGTGCTGCGCCTCGACGACTTCTACAAGGAGGCAGGCGACCCGACCCTGCCGCTGGTGGCGGGGAGTTCGGACATCGACTGGGACCACCCCGGCTCGTGGGACGCGGACGTCGCGGTCGCGGCGATCAGCCGGCTGTGCGCGACGGGCACCACGGACGTGCCGGTGTACGACATCTCGCTGAGCGCCCGCACCGGTGAGGACACGCTGCACATCGGCCGCACCCCGCTGTTCATCGCGGAGGGCGTCTTCGCCGCCGAGATCGTGGGGCGCTGCCGGGAACTCGGTGTCCTGGCCGACGCGCTGTGCCTGAACCGCGGACCGGTCAGGACCTTCCGGCGGCGCTTCCTCCGGGATCTGAAGGAGGGCCGCAAGTCGGTCCCGTTCCTGCTGCGCCGGGGCTGGCGGCTGATGCGCGCCGAGCGGTCGATCGTGGCCCGTCAGGTCGCGCTGGGCGCCCACGCCTGCGACCGGGACGAGGCCCTGGGCCGGCTGGCCGCCGCGGCGGCGGGTCGGCAGGCGCAGACACGGACGGCCGCGTAACCGGCGTACGGCACAGGGGAGTACATACCTCGTACGCGCCTACGCGCCTCGTGCGCGTCCACGCGCGGCCCCGTACGCCCCGTGCGCCTCTGTCGTCGTACGTGCCTCGTAGCGCCTCTCTCGCGTCAGCGCGCCTGCGCACGCGAAAGCGGGACTGGACAGACCCCCCGGTCCTCCAGTCCCGCTTCCTTGGTGCTCCCCCACACTCCCCCGTGTTCCCCCGTGTCCCCAGGGATTCCCCCATCCCCCGAGTCCCCGTTGTTCCCCCGTGTCCCCCGTCTTTTCCCCTCCCCCGTTGTTCCCCCGTTCCCCCCGCTGCCCTTCGGTCGGCTCAGGCGACGAGCTCGCCGAAGGACTCCTCACGGTCACGGCCGATGCTGAGGACCTCGTCCTCGCGCAGCCGGCGCAGGGACCGCCAGATGCTGGACTTCACCGTGCCGACGCTTATGCCGAGGATGTCCGCGATCTCCGGGTCCGTACGGCCCTCGTAGTAACGCAGGACCAGCATGGTGCGCTGGAGTTCGGGCAGCCGGGCCAGCGCCTGCCACAGGACCGTGCGCAGCTCGGTGCCGCGCATGGCGTCCGTGTCGCCGGGCGTCTCCGGCAGTTCCTCGGTCGGGTACTCGTTGAGCTTGCGGCGCCGCCAGGCGCTGATGTGCAGGTTGGTCATGGTGCGGCGGAGGTATCCGCCGACGGCCGCCTTGTCACTGATCCGGTCCCACGCCCGGTAGGTCGAGAACAGCGCGCTCTGCAGCAGGTCCTCGGCCTCGAAGCGGTCGCCGGTGAGGTGGTAGGCGGTTGCGTACAGGGAGGCGCGGCGCTCCTGGACGTAGGCGGTGAACGCCGCTTCGGCGTCTACGGCCTCCGACAGTGCGCGGCGCTCCCCCGGACCCTCCCCGTACGCGGTTCCCCCGTGTGTTTCCCCCGTGTGAGCGTCAACCACCGCCATGCGGGGCTGAGGCCCCTGCTGCGCATGCGCGGTGTGCTGACGCCCGGTGCCGCGAGCGCACCCCCGCCCGCTCACGGCACCGGACTTCTCCGAAGACCGGGCCACGTCGTGCAGACGCGTGACCACTGCGCTGAGGCTGGTGCTGTGCAGCGTGTTCATTCGCGCCCCCCGTCGTGGAGTTCCGGTGTTCCGTCCTGCTTCTTGCCCCGTGCCGAAAATCTTGCCGTGGCCACTTCATGGCCATGTCCGCCGACTGTCACAGACCTGTCACAGGGGCACGGAGGCCGTTACCGGGCGCGGGTCGCCGTACGGGTGTCGAAACACCGACCCGGCATGGGCCAGAATGAGGTTCGTGCCTTCCCTGTTGCTGATCGAGGACGACGACGCCATCCGAACGGCCCTGGAGCTCTCACTGACGCGCCAGGGACACCGGGTGGCCACCGCTGCCAGCGGTGAGGACGGTCTGAAGCTGCTGCGCGAGCAGCGGCCGGACCTGATCGTGCTGGACGTGATGCTGCCCGGCATCGACGGGTTCGAGGTGTGCCGGCGCATCCGGCGCACGGACCAACTGCCGATCATTCTGCTCACCGCGCGCAGCGACGACATCGACGTGGTGGTCGGACTGGAGTCCGGAGCCGACGACTACGTGGTCAAACCCGTGCAGGGGCGGGTGCTGGACGCCCGGATCCGGGCCGTGCTGCGGCGCGGGGAGCGGGAGGCGAACGACTCGGCGACCTTCGGCAGCCTCGTCATCGACCGGGCGGCGATGACCGTGACGAAGAACGGCGAGGACCTCCAGCTGACCCCGACCGAGCTGAGACTGCTGCTGGAGCTGAGCCGCCGGCCCGGTCAGGCGCTGTCCCGGCAGCAGCTGCTGCGGCTGGTGTGGGAGCACGACTACCTCGGTGACTCGCGTCTGGTGGACGCCTGTGTGCAGCGGCTGCGGGCCAAGGTGGAGGACGTGCCCTCGTCCCCGACGCTGATCCGTACCGTGCGCGGCGTCGGTTACCGCCTGGACGCGCCTCAGTGACGGACGAGCGGGGCGGGCTCCGGGGCTGGGCCTCGAGACGCAGGGGAACGTTGTCCCGGCTGCGGTTCACCAGTCTGCGCCTGCGGCTGGTCGTGGTCTTCGCGCTGGTGGCGCTGACCGCGGCCGTGTCGGCGTCCGGGATCGCGTACTGGCTCAACCGCGAGGCGGTGCTCACCCGCGCCCAGGACGCGGCGCTGCGCGACTTCCAGCAGGAGGTGCAGAACCGCGCGGGCGCGCTGCCGGTGCACACCACGCAGGACCAACTTCAGCACACCGCCGGGCAGATGGCCGGCAGCAGCCAGCGCTTCAGCGTGCTGCTGGTCGGCCAGGACGCGAACGGCAGGACGCTGTACGGCAACTCCGGCGGACTGAACGGCTTCTCACTGGAGGACGTGCCCGCCTCGCTGCGCACCGCGGTGAACAGGCAGCAGCCGCTCTCCTCGGCCAACAAGGCGCCCTACCACCTGTACTGGCAGCGGATCGTCAT
Organism: Streptomyces sp. NPDC001204; assembly: GCF_053598035.1. Classification (NCBI taxonomy): domain Bacteria; kingdom Bacillati; phylum Actinomycetota; class Actinomycetes; order Kitasatosporales; family Streptomycetaceae; genus Streptomyces; species Streptomyces sp. NPDC001204. Next base: position 538,603 of record NZ_JBSFJL010000001.1, read on the forward strand.
GCACGGGACGCCGTACCTGGTGGCCGGCACACGGGTGATCGGCGGCGGCCCGACCGGCTACATGCTCAAGTCGCTGGAGCCGGAGGCCAAGGACCTCAACTCGCTGGCCTGGTCCCTGGGCATCGCCACCGCACTGGCGCTCGTCGGTGCCGCTCTCCTCGCCCAGGCCGCCGCCACGACGGTGCTGAAGCCGGTGCACCGGCTGGGAGTCGCCGCGCGCCGGCTCGGCGAGGGCAAGCTCGACACCCGGCTGCGGGTGTCCGGCACCGACGAACTCGCCGACATGTCCCGCACGTTCAACAAGGCGGCCGAGGCGCTGGAGAAACGGGTCGCCGACATGGCCGCCCGCGACGAGGCGTCCCGCCGCTTCGTCGCGGACATGAGCCACGAGTTGCGTACGCCGCTGACCGCCATCACCGCCGTGACGGAGGTGCTGGAGGAGGAGCTGGACTCCGAGAGCGGCGGCATCGACCCGATGATCGAGCCGGCGGTCCGGCTCGTCGTCAGCGAGACGCGGCGACTGAACGACCTGGTCGAGAACCTGATGGAGGTCACCCGCTTCGACGCGGGCACGGCCCGGCTGGTGCTGGACGACGTCGACATCGCCGACCAGATCACCGCCTGCATCGACGCCCGCGCCTGGCTGGACGCCGTGGAGCTGGACGCCGAGCGCGGCATCCACGCCCGGCTCGACCCGCGCCGCCTGGACGTCATCCTCGCCAACCTGATCGGCAACGCGCTCAAGCACGGCGGTTCGCCGGTGCGGGTGTCGGTGCGCGAGTCGGCCGCGGAGGCGGAGCGGCCCGCCGAGATCGTCATCCAGGTGCGCGACCACGGGCCGGGCATCCCCGAGGACGTCCTGCCGCACGTCTTCGACCGCTTCTACAAGGCGAGCGCGTCCCGGCCGCGCTCCGAGGGCAGCGGCCTCGGGCTGTCCATCGCCCTGAACAACGCGCACATCCACGGCGGCGGCATCACCGCGGCCAACTCGCCCGAGGGCGGAGCGGTGTTCACGCTGCGGCTGCCGCAGGACACCTCCGCGCTCGCCGAGGAGCGGTCCGAGGGTGAGCGATACGAGGAGGACGACGCGGACGACGCGGACGACGCGGACGGCACGAACGGAGCGAACGGCGCGAAGGGGGGCGCCCGATGAACGCACGCCGACTTCTGCCGGCGGCGCTGACCGCCCTGGGCCTGCTGCTCGCCGGGTGCGGTATCCGGCCCACCGAGGTGCCCACGGACTTCGGCGGCGCGCCCTCCCGCGTGCCCTGCTCGCTGTCCCAGCCCGACCTGACCATCCAGTCCTCGCGCGGCGTGCCCGTACAGGTCTTCCTGTTGTGCGGCTCGTCGCTGGTGACCGTCGACCGGACGGTACGGGTGCCGGAGGGCACCGCGGACGCGCGGCGGCGGGTGATCGTGGCCCAGGGGCTGCTCGACCAGCTCGCCGCGCCGCCGTCGACCGGCGAGAGGGCGGCCGGGTACACCACGCACGTCCCGGAGGGCCTGAAGGCCGAGGGGCCGCGCCCCGGTGACCCCGCCGACACGCTCCGGCTGAGCAGCACGCCGGCCGGCCTCGCCCCGTACGCCCTCGCGCAGATCGTGTGCACGCTGTCCGACTCGGCCGCCGCCGAGGGGGACGGCTCCGTCGTCCTCGGCGGCCCTGACGACACGGCGCTGCGCCGCTACGAGTGCACCGGCGAACTCCGCTCCCGACCGGGCACCACCCTGCCACCGTCGACCCAGGTGACCACGGGCTGACGCGGGACGGCACACGGCTGCGAGCCACGGATGTGCCGCTCGGTCGTGGCACACGGGCGCGGCACGGGGCCGTGGCCACACAGGCTTGGACGAGGGCCGCGGCACACGGGTGGCACCCAGGCTTGACGCTGGGCCTCGCACGCACGTGCGACGCAAGGTCGTGACACAGGGCCCTGGCACACGGGCGCGGCGCACAGGCTTGACGCTGGACCATGGCACGCGGGCGCGGCGCACGAGCGGGGCGCTGAGCCGTCGCACATGGGCGCGGCGCACGGCCGTGGCGCACGGCTGTGACACAGGACCGTGGCCACACAGGGCGCGGCACAACAGGTTTGGCCCTGGGCCGTGACACCCAGACGCGGCACAGGGCAGTGGCGACCGGGCGCGGCACACAGGCCCGCCCGACATAGGGCCGCGACACACAAGCGCGGCACAAAGCCGACACACACAGGTGCGGTGCACAGGTGTGCAGCGAGGGCGCGGCGCACGGGCGTGGCGCAGGGCCGTGACACACAGGCGCGGCGCACGAGTGTGGCGCAGGGCCGTGACACACAGGCGCGGCGCACGAGTGTGGCGCAGGGCCGTGCACGCACAGGCGCGGCGCACGGGTGTGGCGCAGGGCCGTGACACACAGGCGCGGCGCATGAGTGTGGCGCAGCACTCACCACGGAGTGTGCCGTCCGGCCGGAACCGATCGTGCCGGGGACCGCGTCTTGGGTGGCGTGCAGCGTCAAGGCTCCATCCGCGGCAGCGCCGCGTTCCACGTCCGCGTGACAGGGGGTGTCCTCCTCGTCGCCCACCTCGCGCTCGTCGCCTGGCTCACGCTGCGTCCGCTGGACGTCCCCTGGGTGACGCCGCCCAATCTGCGTCCGCTCGCCACCGTCCGGGCCGACCTGGCGCTGGGCTGGCCCGAGGGGGCCCGGCGCATCGGCGAGGGCCTGGCGCTGCTCGCGCCGCTGGGCGTACTGCTGCCGATGACGCACGGCAGCCTTCATGTCTCTCCACTCGGGTCCCTGTTCCGCACGGTCGCCGCGGGCGCCCTGGTCTCGCTGGGCATCGCCCTGCTGCAGACCGGCGTACCGGGCCGGGTGGTGGACGTCGACACGCTGCTGCTGAACACCACGGGCGTGGCCCTCGCCCACCTCACGGTCGTGCCCGCGGGCCGCTCCCGTATCCGCCGCGGGGCCGAGCGCCGGGACCGGCCGGCCCCGCGCCGGGAGGATCCGCCTCAGGGGCGTACCCCGACGATTCCCAGGGTCGGCCTCGCCCCGTGGAGCGACGCTCTGCCCCCTTCGTCTCCGTAGCGTGGAAGACGGACGGGGCAGCCGACGGGGCGGCCCCGCACCAACAGCTCACGAAGGAGTCGACCATGACCGCCCTGGCCCGCCCGACCCACGGTCGCGTGCTCGGCGGAGTGTGCGCTGCGCTGGCTCGGCGCTTCGGCACCTCCGCGACGACGATGCGCGTGATCTTCCTGCTGTCCTGCCTGCTGCCCGGCCCGCAGTTCCTGGTCTACATCGCGCTGTGGATCCTGCTGCCCTCGGAGGAGACGGCCGGCAGCGCGTGGTGAGCACCGCGCACGCGGAGACGGCGACGCGGTGAAACGACGGCACGGCTGGGGCGCACCCTGGAACCAGGAGGTGCGCCCCAGCCGTGCCGCGTCCGGAGAGGGGAGCGGTCGGCTCAGCCCAGCGGCAGGCCGTTCAACGGCAGGCCGTGGGTGGGCAGGCCCTGCACCGGCAGTCCGCCGAGCAGACCGGCGACCGGCTTGGTCGGGCCGTTCTGGAGCAGGCCATGGGTGGCCGGCTGCGCGGCCGCGAGACCCGACTGCATCGCGGGCCTGGCCTGGTTCAGCGCCTGGCCGGCCCCGGGCACCGACTTGGCGACGTTCTCGGTCGGGAGCGCCTTGCTGACGGTACCGAGCGCCTGACCGGCGTCCGGAACGGCCGGCGCGGCGTTCGCGGCGCCCGCGCCGGCGGCGGCGAAGGCGGCCCCGAGGGCGGCGACACCGAGGGACTTGACGGCAGACTGCTTCATGAAAACGCGTCCTTGGGTGGAAGACAGGGAACTGAGCGGTCCACGACCGTAAACACGCCGAGCCGTCCGTCGCAAACATCGAAATACGGACGGAATATGCACCCCGGACGCGTCCCCGTATCCTCCGATCAACCTTCCGAGGTCGAGAAACCCCTGGTGGAGGCCGTCTGCTGAAACAGCCATTCGGATTTCAGCGCCGCGTATCCGGGCTTGATCACGTCATTGATCATCGCCAGTCGTTCATCGAAAGGAATGAATGCTGATTTCATCGCATTGACGGAGAACCACTGCATGTCGTCGAGCGTGTATCCGAATGCCTCGACCAGCCGCTCGAACTCCCGGCTCATGCTGGTGTGGGACATGAGACGGTTGTCCGTGTTGACCGTGACCCGGAAGTGGAGCCGGCGCAGCAGCCCGATCGGATGCTCGGCGTACGAGGGCGCCGCCCCGGTCTGGAGGTTGGAACTCGGGCACAGCTCCAGCGGGATGCGCTTGTCGCGGACGTAGGAGGCCAGCCGCCCCAGTTCGACCGTGCCGTCCTCACGGACCTGGATGTCGTCGATGATGCGCACCCCGTGGCCCAGCCGGTCCGCGCCGCACCACTGCAGCGCCTGCCAGATGGACGGCAGCCCGAAGGCCTCGCCGGCGTGGATCGTGAAGTGGTTGTTCTCCCGCTTCAGGTACTCGAAGGCGTCCAGGTGCCGGGTGGGCGGGTAACCGGCCTCCGCGCCCGCGATGTCGAAGCCCACCACGCCCGAGTCCCGGTAGCGGTTGGCGAGTTCGGCGATCTCCAGGGAGCGGGCCGCGTGCCGCATCGCGGTCAGCAGGACGCCGACCCGGATCCGGTGACCGTTCTCCAGGGCGGTCCGCTCGCCCTCGCGGAAGCCCTCGTTGACGGCCTCGACGACCTCCTCCAGGCTCAGCCCGCCCTCCAGGTGCTGCTCGGGGGCGTAGCGCACCTCGGCGTAGACGACGCCGTCCTCGGCGAGGTCCTCGGCGCACTCGCGGGCGACCCGGACGAGGGCGTCGCGGGTCTGCATCACGGCGACGGTGTGCGAGAACGTCTCCAAGTACCGTTCCAGGGAGCCGGAGTCGGCGGCCTCACGGAACCACAGGCCCAGCTTGTCCGGGTCGGTCTCGGGGAGCGGGGAGTAGCCCGACGCGCGGGCCAGGTCGACGACGGTTCCGGGGCGGAGCCCGCCGTCGAGGTGATCGTGGAGCAGAACCTTGGGCGCCCGGCGGATCTGGTCCGAGCTCGGGGTGTTCCCCTGGTGGGCAGTCTGGCTCGTCATTTCCGCACTTTAACTCCTACGCGCGTAGATCATCGTGTGTACACATCCGTCGATATGTAACGGTGACCGCCCGGACGGGTGGCGTACACCGGTGCTTCTGACACTGTTCTGTCATGTCACACCAAGCGACGCCGGTTCGCACGGCCCGGCTGGGGAGGACGGTCGGCCCGGAGCCGGCGGCGGTGGGCGGAGCGGTGCTGCTGCTCCCGGGCGGCCAGGAGGTCTCCACCCGCAGACCCTCGCCGGTGCTGGCGGCCGCCTCGGTGCGCGCGCTGGGGCGCCGGCTGGCCCGCGCGGGGCGCGAGGAGGGACTGGCCGTGCACGTGGTGCACTACCGCCACCGCGGCTGGAACGGAGCCGAGGCGCATCCGGCCCGCGACGCAGCCTGGGCCGTCGAGGAGGTCGTCCGGCGCTACGGGGACGTGCCGGTCTGCCTGGCCGGTCTCGACATGGGCGGCCGGGCCGCGCTGCACGCCGCCGGGCACGAGACCGTCAATTCCGTGGTGGCCATCGCCCCTTGGCTGCCCGAGGCCGACGTGGCCGCCTCGCCCGAACCGGTCAGGCAGCTCGCCGGGCGCCGGGTGCTGATCGTGCACGGCACGAACGACGAACGGACCGATCCCGAGCTGTCCTTCCGGTTCGCCGAGCGGGCGAAGAAGGCGAACCGGGACGTGTGCCGGTTCGAAGTCCACGCCGACGGACACGGGTTGCGTCAGTACCGGGACGAAGTCCTCGCGCTCACCACCGACTTCGTCATGGGGTCGCTGTTCGGGCGGGTGTTCTCGCGGCCGGTGCAGGACGCGCTGGCGGCTCCGCCACCGCTGGGGCTGCGGATGCCGCTGGCGGCCGGGTTCGGGAAGACGCTGCGGCGGTAGGGCCGCCCGCCGTCAGGTGGGGAGCAGACTGCCGCGCTTGGCGAGCAGGAACTTCTTGAAGGCCGCCACCGGCGGGGTGTCCGGGTGGCCCTCCAGCCAGGCCACTCCGATCTCCCGTACCGCGCGCGGGGCCGTCACCGTCAGCTCGACGACTCCCGGGCGGGGGAAGGCCGGCGGGGGCAGCAGGGCGACCCCGAGGCCCGCGGCGACCAGGCCGCGCAGGGTCTCGGCCTCCTCGCCCTCGAAGGCGACGCGCGGCTTGAAGCCGGCCTCCCGGCACAGGGCGTCGGTGATGCGGCGCAGGCCGTAGCCGGGTTCCAGGGTCACGAAGGACTCCTCGGCGGCCTCGGTCAGGCGGATGCGGCGCCGGGCGGCGAGCGGGTGGTCGGCGGGGACGACCAGGCGCAGCTTCTGCTCGTCGAGACGGCGGGCGACCAGGTCGGGGGCGTCCGGCACGGGGGACGTCAGGCAGAGGTCGAGCTCGCCCGCCCGCAGCCCCTCCAGCATGGCCTCGCCGTAGTTCTGCACCAGGCTGAAGCGAACGCGGGGATGATCGGCTCGGAAGGCGTGGATGAGGCCGGGCACGGTCTCGGCGCCCATGGTGTGCAGGAAGCCGAAGGCGACCTTGCCGGTGGCCGGGTCGGCGTCGGCGCGCACCTCCTCGGCGGCGCGCTCGATCTCGGCGAGGGCGCGTTGCACGGAGGCGAGGAAGGTACGGCCGGCGGGGGTCAGGGAGACCGTGCGGCCCCGGCGGGCGAAGAGGTCGACGCCGAGGTCCTGCTCCAGCCGGACCATGGCCCGCGAGAGCGTCGACTGCGGGACCTGCATCTCCTGCGCGGCCCGGGTGACGTGCTCGGTGCGGGCCACGCCGGCGAAATGCGCCAGGCGGGGCGCGAGCAACGCGACGATGTCTTCTGTGTCACCGGTCTGTGACAGACGCGGCTGCGACCTCGGCTGATGCACCATGGGAACGATTATGCCGAGTCCGTGCATTGGACGGATGAGTGCCCGGCTTTCTACGGTCGCCGTATGACTCCCGCCGATACCGGGGCGCTCACCACCGTGGGCGCCGTCGCCTCAGTCCCCGACTCCGACTCCCGCATGGCCCCGGGCGGCCCCGGCTACCGCCGGATGAGCCTCGCCCTCTTCCTCGCGGGTGTCGCCACCTTCGCGCTGCTGTACTCCACACAGGCCCTGCTGCCGCTGATCTCCGGCGAGTTCCACGTGGCGGCGAGCGACGCGAGCTGGACGGTGGCCGCCGCGACGGGCGGCCTGGCGCTGTTCGTGCTCCCGGCGAGCGCGCTGTCGGAGCGTTTCGGGCGGCGTACGGTCATGACGGCCTCGCTGGCGGTCGCGGTGGTCGTCGGGCTGGTGGTGCCGTTCGCGCCGTCGCTGGGCGCGCTGGTGGTGCTGCGGGCGCTCCAGGGCGCGGCCCTCGCGGGGCTGCCGGCCTCGGCGCAGGCGTATCTGGCGGAGGAGGTGCGGCCCCGGGCCCTGGTCACGGCGATCGGCCTGTTCGTGGCCGGCAACAGCGTGGGCGGGATGAGCGGCCGGGTCATCACCGGCTGGGTGGCCCAGGAGTGGGGCTGGCGGGTGGCCGTCGGGGTGATCGGGGTGATCGCGGTGGGCTGCGCGGTGGCCTTCCGCCTGCTGCTTCCGGCGCCCCGGCACTTCAGGGCGGGCTCGCTGCGCCCCCGGGTGCTGGCGCGCTCGGTCCGCGACCACCTCGCCGATCCGCTGCTGCGCCGGCTGTACGCGATCGGCGCGCTGTTCATGACGGTGTTCGGCGGGGTCTACACGGTGATCGGCTACCGCCTGACCGAGGCGCCGTTCTCCCTGCCGCAGGGCATCGTCGGCTCGATCTTCCTGGTGTACCTGGTGGGCACGGTGTCCGCGTCGACGGCGGGCCGGCTGGTGGGCCGGCTGGGCCGCAGGGGCGCCCTGTACCTGGCGGGCGCCACGACGGCGGCGGGTCTGCTGGTGTCCCTGCTGGACTCGGTCGCGCTGGTCCTGCTGGGCCTGGTCCTGATCACCGCGGGCTTCTTCGCCGGTCACGCGGTCGCCTCCTCGGCGGTCAGCCGGACGGCCACGCACGGCCGTGCCCAGGCCTCGGCGCTCTACCAGTCCGCCTACTACGTCGGCTCCAGCGCGGGCAGCACGGTGGGCGCCGTGGCCTTCCACGCGCAGGGCTGGTCGGGAACGGTCGGGGTCGGACTGCTGGCCGTCCTGGGCGTCGTGGCGATCACGGTGCTCGGCTCGCGGGCGGCCAGGGTCGCGACACGGCGGGAGCCGGTGCCCGCGTAGCCGCGCCGGCCCCTCGCCGCAGGGCCGTCCGGGACGCCCTCTCACGGGCCGCGGGCCCGAGGATGCCCTCCGACCTGCTGTCTTTCCCGCTCCAAGGGCCGTTGTCAGTGGGCTGCGGTAGCTTCCGAAGTGCTGGGCGTGACGACGCGCACCGGACGGGACGGCCACAGGGGCGGGTGGACGATGGGAAACGGCACGACGGCGACGGCGGAGCTCGACGAACGGCTGGAGGGGTACCGGGTCGAGCTGACCGGTTACTGCTACCGCATGCTCGGCTCGTCCTTCGAGGCGGAGGACGCGGTCCAGGACACCCTCGTGCGTGCCTGGCGGAGCTACGACAAGTTCGAGGGGCGCTCCAGCCTGCGCTCGTGGCTCTACCGCATCGCGACGAACGTCTGCCTGGACATGCTGGCGGCGGGCAGCAAGCGGGCCCGGCCGATGGACCTGACCGAGTCCACGCCGCTGGCCCGCGCGGCGCTGTCGCCGCGCCCGGACCACACATGGCTGGAGCCGATGCCGGACGCCCGTGTACTGCCGGCGGTCGAGGACCCTGCGGAGGCGGCCGTCACCAAGGAGTCGGTGCGGCTCGCCTTCATGGCCGCGTTGCAGCAGCTGCCGCCCAAGCAGCGGGCCGTGCTGATCCTGCGAGAGGTGCTGGCCTGGCGGGCGAGTGAGGTCGCCGAACTGCTGGGCACATCGGTCGCGTCGGTCAACAGCGCCCTCCAGCGGGCGCGCGCCACGCTCGCCGAGCGGGGCGACAAGGCGGCCGAGGCGGCGGTGTCGGACCCGCTGGACGAGGCCCAGCAACGGCTCCTGGAGCGCTATGTGAAGGCGTTCGAGGGGTACGACATGGCGGAGCTGACCGCGCTGCTGCACGAGGACGCGGTGATGACGATGCCGCCGTTCGACCTGTGGCTGACGGGCCGGTCGGACATCACGGGCTTCATGACGACGCTGGGCGCGGCCTGCGCGGGCTCCCGGCTGCTGCCGGTGCGGGCCAACGGGCTGCCGGGCTTCGCCCAGTACAAGCCGGACCCGGAGAAGGGCGGCTTCACCCCGTGGGCGGTGCAGGTCCTGGAGACGTCAGAGGGCCGGATCACCGGGTTCCACTGCTTCCTCGACACCCAGCGGTGGTTCCCGTTGTTCGGGTTGCCGCTCCATCTCGAAGGAGAGGCCGACCAGGCGGAGGAGGGCGTCTAGCGCCGGGTCGGGGTCGCGCAGCCGTATGCGGCCGCCGGCCCGACGGGCGGTGAGCTGGAGCCGCGCCAGCAGGTCGACCACGCCGAGTCCCGGCGGTCCGAGACCCCCGACGTCGCACACCACGACATCGGCCCGGGTGTCCCCCAGCAGGGCCCGGACGTCCGCGCACAGCCCCGCCGCCTCCTCCCGGGTGACGGGGCCGGCGAGCACGAGCACGGCAGGTGTCCTGGCATCCACGGTCTGTAGACCGTGCGACCGCACCCAACTCATCGCGGGCCGAGGGCCACAGGCCCTCCGGAGATCACATTGACCCGCGCCCCGCCCTCCCCGGAGGGTTGCCGTATGCCCCACGGATCAGCACCTCCCTGGATACCCGACGGCCTCCTGCCCGCGGAGGAGGCCGTGTGCGAGGGGTGCTGAGCGGGTTCGCGGTCATCGCGGTGGTGATCGGCGCCGGCTACGTGATCGGGCGCCGCGGCTTCCTCGGCGACCAGGGCCGCGAGGTGCTGACCAGGCTGGCCTTCCACGTGGCGTCCCCCGCCCTGCTGTTCACGACGCTCGCGCGGGCCGACCTGTCGGTGGTCTTCTCCAGCCGGCTGCTGGTGACGGCGATGAGCACGGCCGCCGCGGCGGGCGTCTTCGTGGCGTTCGGCGCGGTGCGGCGCTGGGGCGTGGGCCGCACCACGATCGGCGCGCTGTGTTCCAGCTACGTCAACTCCGGCAACCTCGGCATCCCGATCGCCGTGTACGTCCTGGGCGACGCGTCCCTGGTGGCCCCGGTCCTGCTGTTCCAGCAGATCATGGTCACGCCCATCGCGCTGACGGTGCTGGACCTCTCCGGGCCGGACGGGAAGGGCTCCCTGTGGCGACGCCTGCTCACCCCGCTGCGCAACCCGATCGCGGTGGGCTCCCTGAGCGGGGTCCTGGTCTCGGCGACCGGCCTGCGGCTGCCCGGCCCGGTCATGGACCCGATCACCCTGATCGGCAACATGTCGGTCCCGGCCGTCCTGCTGGCCTACGGCATCTCCCTGCGCGGCAGCGCGGCGCCCGGCCGGGGCGGCGACCGCCGGCTGGTGCTGCTCGCCGTCGCCCTGAAGTCGGCGGGCCAGCCCCTGGCGGCCTGGGCGCTGGCGGCGGGCGTCTTCAGCCTGAGCGGGGCACCTCTGCTGGACGTGGTGGTGACCTCGGCCCTGCCCGCCGCCCAGAACCTGTTCACCTACGCGAGCCGCTACCGTGTCGGCGAGTCACTGGCCCGCGAGTCCATCCTGCTGTCGACGGTCCTGTCGGTGCCGGTGCTGGTGGTGGTCGCGGCGCTGTTGGGGTGACGGCCGGTCAGTTGCAGGGGAACATGCTGGTGTCGAGAACCAGTTTGAACGGCTCGGGGAGCTTCAGCTCCTCGCCGTACTCGACTGATGCGAGTACCCGATACGTTCCCCTCTGCGGCTCGCCGTAGAGCGTCGCCGTGGGACGACCCGAGTGCCAGGGATCCAGGAGAAGGTAGAAGGGCACGCCTCCCACGGCGTAACCGTGGGCTTTCTTGATGCGGTCGTGATTGGCGTTGCTCCGAGACGTGACCTCGGCGACCAGTTCCGCCTCGCCGACAGGCACCCGCGTTCCTCGGCGCAGGGCGACCCTCGGCACCACACAAAGATCAGGGACGAACAAGCTGCCCGTCTCCGGGCACGTCAGCCCGAGCGTCTGATAGACGCCCCAGTCGCAGTTGGGCGGAAGTGCGCCGTACAGGCGTTCGTGAAGCAGTTCCGCGGTGTCGTTGTGCTCTTCGGACAGCGGCGGTGACACGGTGACGATCCCCTCGATGATCTCCACCCTGCCGCCCTCGGGCCATTCCATCTCCTCCCAGAACCGGACGAGGTCGTCCCAGCTCCGCTCGGGGTCATGGCTGACGGTGAGTGCGCTCATGGCGGTCTCCTATCGGTGCGTCACCGATCCCAGCATGCCGAACGGGACCGGCGGAGGTCCACCGGTCCCGTTCACCCAAACGGGGAAAGCGCAGGTCAGGCGATACGTTCCAGCACCACTGGCGAGGCGGTGAAGTCCGTGCCGGGCGACGCGATGTCGTACGAGCCCTCGACCGACTGGAGCGCGTACTCGAAGCGCTCGGGGGTGTCGGTGTGAAGGGTCAGCAGGGGCTGGCCCTCCGTCACCCGGTCGCCGGGCTTGGCGTGCAGCTCGACGCCCGCGGCCGCCTGGACCGGGTCCTCCTTGCGGGCGCGGCCGGCGCCCAGGCGCCAGGCGGCGACGCCGATGCCGTAGGCGTCGAGGCGGGTCAGGACGCCCGAGGAGGGGGCCGTGATCACGTGCTGTTCCCTGGAGGTGGGCAGGGGGGCGTCGGGGTCGCCGCCCTGGGCCGCGATCATGCGGCGCCAGACGTCCATCGCGGACCCGTCGGCCAGGGCCTTCGCCGGGTCGGCGTCCTTCAGGCCGGCCGCGTCCAGCATCTCGCGCGCCAGGGCCAGGGTCAGTTCGACCACGTCCGCGGGGCCGCCGCCGGCCAGGACCTCGACCGACTCGCGGACCTCCAGCGCGTTGCCCGCCGTCAGGCCGAGCGGGGTCGACATGTCGGTCAGGAGCGCGACCGTCCGCACGCCGTGGTCGGTGCCCAGGCCGACCATCGTGGAGGCCAGCTCACGGGCGTCGTCGAGCGTCTTCATGAAGGCGCCGGTGCCCACCTTCACGTCGAGGACCAGCGAGCCCGTGCCCTCGGCGATCTTCTTGGACATGATCGAGGAGGCGATCAGCGGGATCGCCTCGACCGTGCCGGTCACGTCGCGCAGGGCGTACAGCTTCTTGTCCGCGGGAGCCAGGCCGTCGCCCGCCGCGCAGATCACCGCGCCGACGCCGTCCAGCACGGACAGCATCTCCTCGTTGGACAGCAGCGCCCGCCAGCCGGGGATCGACTCCAGCTTGTCCAGCGTGCCGCCGGTGTGGCCGAGGCCGCGGCCCGACAGCTGCGGGACGGCCGCGCCGCAGGCCGCGACCAGCGGGGCCAGCGGCAGCGTGATCTTGTCACCGACGCCGCCCGTCGAGTGCTTGTCGGCGGTGGGGCGGGACAGGGAGGAGAAGTCCATGCGCTCGCCGGAGGCGATCATCGCCGCGGTCCAGCGGGCGATCTCCTCGCGGTTCATGCCGTTGAGGAGGATGGCCATCGCGAGCGCGGACATCTGCTCGTCGGCGACCTCCCCGCGGGTGTACGCGTCGATCACCCAGTCGATCTGCTCGCCGCTGAGCTCGCCGCGGTCCCGCTTGGTGCGGATGACGGAGATGGCGTCCATGGCCATGGGGTTCGGTTCCTTCCGGGGTGCGAAGGGGGCGGGCGGCCCCGCCTGGCCCCAAGGGGTTCAGGAGGGCCGCCCGGGTGTCACTTGGTGAGGTGGTCCGGCCCGAAGGCCTGCGGCAGCATCTCGGACAGCGGCAGGATCCCCGCCGGGGTCTCCAGGATCAGGTCCGGCCCGCCGAACTCGTACAGCAGCTGGCGGCAGCGCCCGCACGGGACGAGGATCTCGCCCCTGCCGTCGACGCACGTGAAGTGCGTCAGCCGGCCGCCCCCGGTGTTCGCGAGCTGCGAGACCAGTCCGCACTCGGCGCACAGGCCGAGTCCGTAGGAGGCGTTCTCGACGTTGCAGCCGGTGACGATCCGGCCGTCGTCGGCCAGGGCGGCGGCACCGACCGGGTAGTTCGAGTAGGGGACGTACGCACGGGTCATCGCCGCGCGTGCCTCCTGCCGCAGCGCCTCCCAGTCGACCGTCGCGTCCGAGCTCACTTGCCCTGTCCCTTCCGGTACGGCTGACCGTCCGCCTTCGGCATCCGCAGGTGCTGTGCCGACAGCGACAGCACCAGCAGGGTGACGATGTACGGCGTGGCGGTCACGACCTGCTTGGGCACCTCGTGGGTGCCGAGGTACCAGGCGAACATCCCCGCCGAGACCACGGCGGTGATGACGGCGGGCACCAGCTTCTTCCTCCACACCAGGTATGCCGCGCCGAACACCAGCAGGATCGCAAGCAGCAGGATCAGCGCGTGCACGTTGGTCGTGCCGCCGCGCAGGTTCAGGCTGTCGGTGTAGCCGAACAGGCCGGCGCCGAGGGCGAGGCCGCCCGGCATCCAGTTGCCGAAGATCATCGCGGCGAGGCCGATGTAACCGCGGCCGGCGGTCTGGCCGTCGAGGTAGACGTTGGAGGCCACGATGGACAGGAACGCGCCGCCCAGGCCGGCGAAGCCGCCGGAGATGATCACGGCGATGTACTTGTACTTGTAGACGTTGACGCCGAGCGACTCGGCGGCCACCGGGTTCTCGCCGCAGGAGCGCAGGCGCAGCCCGAAGGCGGTGCGCCACAGCACCCACCAGGACAGCGGCACGAGGGCGATCGCGACGACAGTCAGCGGCGACAGGTTGGTGATCAGACCGCCGAGCAGGCCGGCGATGTCGGAGACCAGGAACCAGTGCTTGGTGTTGAGTGTGTCCAGCCAGCCGGACAGGCCCGGTATGTCGAAGGTGCCGAGCGAGTCGATCGGCGGGGACTGCTTGGAGGAGCCCTGGGGGACGTTCTCGAAGGTGAACTTCGACAGGTAGCGGGTGGTGCCGAGGGCCAGGATGTTGATCGCCACACCGGAGACGATGTGGTTGACGTTGAAGGTCACCGTGGCGATGGCGTGCAGGACGGCGCCGAGCGCGCCGCCGATGATGCCGAAGAGAACACCGACCCAGGGGCCCCACTGGTAGCCGGCCCAGGCGCCGAACCAGGTGCCGAGGATCATCATGCCCTCGAGGCCGATGTTGACGACGCCGGACCGCTCGGCCCACAGACCGCCGAGGCCGGCGAGGCCGATCGGGACGGCGAGGCGCAGCGCGGTGGACATCTGGCCGGTCGAGGTGATGCCGTGCGCGCCGGTGACGAGGCGGACGACCGAGGTCAGTACCAGCACGCCCGCGATGATCAGCAGGAGCACCGGGAGGGAGACACGGCGGCTGCCCTTGCCGGGCTGCTTGGCCTGGGGCTTGGCGATGGTCGCGGTGGACATCAGGCCGCCACCTCCTTCTTCTGGACGTTGTTCTGGGCGGCGGCCGCGGCGAGCTCGGCGCCGACCTGCTTCTGCTGGCGGCGCAGGCCCCACTGGCGGACGGCCTCGTAGGAGATGACGACCGCGAAGACGATCAGGCCCTGCATGATGGTGGCGATCTCCTTCTCGTACGCCACGGGGGTGGCGTAGTCGAGGGCGGGAGAGGCCTTGTCGAGGAAGGCGATCAGGAGGGCGGCGAAGGCGATGCCGACCGGGTTGTTGCGGCCGAGCAGGGCGATGGTGATGCCGGTGAAGCCGAGGCCGGTCGGGAAGCTCAGGCTGTAGGTGTGGGCGTCGCCGAGCAGCAGCGGCAGGCCGGACAGGCCCGCGACCGCGCCGGAGATCAGCATGGCGGTGAGCACCATCTTCTTGGCGTCCACACCGGAGGCCGCGGCGGCGCTCTCGGACTCGCCGGTGGCGCGCAGGTCGAAGCCGAAGCGGGTGCGGTTGAGCACCACCCAGTAGACGACGCCCATGGCGACGGCGAGGAAGACCAGGCCGTAGATCTGGCCGACGTCGGAGCCGAGGTCGATGCCCGAGACCCAGCCGGACTCCTTCATGGTGCCGGTCGTCATGTTGTTGCCGACCTGCACACCCCAGACGTCCTTCAGGGTGAGGTAGCCGATGAGGCTGGTGGCGATGGCGTTGAGCATGATCGTGGCGACGACCTCGCTCACGCCCCGGGTGACCTTCAGCAGGCCGGCGACGCCGGCCCAGAGGGCGCCGGTGAGCATGCCGACGAGCAGCAGCGTCGGTATCTGGAGGAAGGACGGCAGGGCCAGGTGGGCGCCGACGACGGCGGTCATCATCGCGGCGAGCCGGTACTGGCCGTCGACGCCGATGTTGAACAGGTTCATGCGGAAGCCGACCGCCACCGCGAGCGCCGCCAGGTAGTACATCGACGCCTGGTTGATGATCAGCACCTGGACGTCGGAGAACGACGCCTGCTCGAGCATCAGCGTGTACGGCTCGATCGGGCTCTTGCCCGAGGCGATCAGCACGACCGAGGTCAGCAGGATCGCCGCGACGAGCGCGATGACCGGGCCGGCCACGGCGAGGAGCACGCGCTCCTTGTCGAACTTCTTCATCGGGCCTCGTCCTCCGGACCGGCGGTGGTTTCGGTGTGTTCCAGGTGGCCGGACGCGGCGCCCGTCATGGCCGAGCCCAGTTCCTCGGGGGTGATGGTGGCCGGGTCGGCGTCGGCGACCAGCCGGCCGTTGTAGATCACCCGCAGGGTGTCGGACAGACCGATCAGCTCGTCCAGGTCGGCGGAGATCAGCAGTACGGCCAGGCCCTCGCGGCGGGCGTCCCGGATGTGGTCCCAGATCGCGGCCTGCGCGCCGACGTCCACACCGCGGGTGGGGTGGGCGGCGATGAGGAACTTGGGGCTGTGGCTCATCTCACGGCCGACGATCAGCTTCTGCTGGTTGCCGCCGGACAGGGAGGCGGCGGTGACCTCGATGCCGGGGGTGCGGACGTCGTACTCCTCGACGATCCGCCGGGTGTCCTCCTGGGCGCCCTTGGGGTCGAGCCAGAAGCCCTTGGCGTTGGGGCGCTCGGTGACGTGGCCGAGGATGCGGTTCTCCCACAGCGGGGCCTCCAGCAGGAGCCCGTGCCGGTGGCGGTCCTCGGGGATGTAGCCGACGCCGGACTCCCGGCGCCTGCGGGTGGGCCAGGAGGTGACGTCCTCGCCGAGGAGGGCGATCGTGCCCGTGTCGGCCTGCTTGAGGCCGATGAGGGCTTCGATCAGCTCGCTCTGGCCGTTGCCCTCGACGCCCGCGAGGCCGAGGACCTCGCCGGCGTGGATGGTGAAGCTGATGTCGTCGAGGACCGCCCGGCCGCCCTCGGCCTCCAGCCGCAGCTTGTCGACGACGAGAACCGGCCGGTCGGTGACCGTGGACTCGGCGGTCTCCGGAGTGGGCAGTTCGCTGCCGACCATCATCTCGGCGAGCTGGCGCGAGGTGGTCTCGGCGGGGACGGCCGTGCCCACGGTGGTGCCGCGGCGGATGACGGTGATGTCGTCCGCGACCGACAGGACCTCGCCCAGCTTGTGGGAGATGAAGATGACGGACAGGCCCTCGGCCTTCAGCTCGCGCAGGTTGTCGAAGAGCGCGTCGACCTCCTGCGGGACGAGCACGGCGGTCGGCTCGTCGAGGATGAGGGTGCGGGCGCCGCGGTAGAGGACCTTGAGGATCTCCACACGCTGGCGGTCGGCGACACCGAGGTTCTCGACCAGCGCGTCCGGGCGGACGCCGAGGCCGTAGCGGTCGGAGATCTCCTTGATCTTCCTGCGGGCGCCGCCGCCGATGCCGTACAGCTTCTCGCTGCCGAGGACGACGTTCTCGAGCACGGTCAGGTTGTCGGCCAGCATGAAGTGCTGGTGGACCATGCCGATACCGCGGGCGATGGCGTCGGCGGGGCTGCCGAAGCTCACCTGCTCGCCGTCGACCGCGATGGTGCCCTCGTCCGGCTTCTGCATGCCGTAGAGGATCTTCATCAGGGTGGACTTGCCGGCGCCGTTCTCGCCGACGAGGGCGTGTACGGTTCCCTTACGGACCGTCAGGTGGATGTCGTGGTTGGCCACGACTCCGGGGAACCGTTTGGTGATGCCCGCGAGCTCTACCGCGATGGTCGGCTGGGCGGTGAGCGGAGGGCTGCTGGACGCGTCGATGGCGACTCTCCTTGGGGAAAGGGGCCGCTCTACGCGCGTAGCGCCCCTGCTTTAAATAGTGCCCGGACCTGATCGACCTTGATTTGTCCTCGATCCGCTCCGAGCATTCTGCCGCGTGAACGGGGTGGGAGTCGCTGTGCGCTTCCACACCCCGTTCCGCCGCCGTGACGCTGCCGTCGCAGCGTCGTTCAGGCCATCCCTATGACAGGCCCGCGACCGCTTGGTCAGGAGTCCTTGACCGTGATCGAGCCGCTCTTGATCGCTTCCGCGGCCTTCTTGATCGCGGCCTGGAGGTCGGCGTTGTCCTTGAAGACGGGGTTGGAGTCGGAGAGGCTCACACCGCCGGTCGCCAGGCTGGCGCGGACCTCGCCGGTCTGCGGCTTGCCGTCCTTGACCGACTTGGCCAGGTTGTAGACCGCACCGGCCACGTCCTTCATGGCCGAGGTGAGGATCGAGTCCTTGTACTTGGCCAGCGCGTCCTGCTTGTACTGGTCGGAGTCGACGCCGATCGCCCAGATCTTGTGCTCGGAGGCGGCCTTGATCACGCCCTGGCCGGACAGGCCCGCGGCGGCGTAGACGACGTCGGCGCCGGCGTCGATCTGACCGTTGGCGGCGTTCTCACCCTTGTCCGGGCTGGAGAAACCGCCCTCCTCGGCGGTCTGGGTCAGGTACTGCGACTTGACCGTGACGCCCTTCTTGGTGTCCGCGACGCCCTGCTTGAAGCCCGCCTCGAACTTGTGGATCAGCGGAACGTCCACGCCGCCGATGAAGCCGACGGTGTTCGTCTTGGTCGTCTTGGCGGCGGCGACACCGGCCAGGTAGGAGGCCTGCTCCTCGTGGAAGACCAGGTCGGCCACGTTGTCCGCGGTGATCGTGTTGTCGTCGACGATGCCGAAGGTGGTCTTCGGGAACTTGGCGGCGGCGGCCTTGACGGCCGGCGCGTAGGCGAAGCCGACGCCGATCACCGGGTTGTAGCCCTGCTTGGCGAGAGTCTCCAGGCGCTGTACCTTGTCCGCGTCCGACTCACCGTCCTGCGGCTCGACGGCCGTGCTCTTGTAGCCGAACTCCTGGTCGGCCTGGTCCATGCCGGCCGTGGCAGCGTCGTTGAAGGACTGGTCGCCCTTGCCGCCGACGTCGTAGGCGAGGGCGAGGCCCAGGTTCTTGTCGCCGCCACCGGCCGACTTGCTGGACGAGCTGCTGCCACATGCGGAAACAGTGACGGCGAGAGCTGCGGTTGCGACACTTGCAACCGCTATACGGGACACCCGGCGCATGGAACGAGACTCCTTCGTGCAAGCGCCCATACCAGGCGCTGGTTCCGCCGCAGCGTAACGCGCGTAGACATGGCGGAAAACCCCTCCTTGCCAGAGTGTTATCCGACCGTTTTGATCCTTCGGTGCCGCTCTGGCCCCGCGTGGGCGTCCGCCGGGCACGCCCACCGGCCCGTGGCCAGGCGGGTCGTGGTCCCGCCGTCACGGCCGGCCCGCCCGGCGCTCGCGGACACCGGGACGGCGAAAGACCCCGGACCGGTACGGTCCGGGGTCTTTCCGTCAGCGCTTCGGGCCTGGCGGCGCGGTCACTCGGTGTTGACGGTGACCTTGCCGTCGATGATGTCCTGCTTGGCCTTGTCGACGGCGGCGACGACGTCCTTCATGGCCTTGTACTTCGGGTTGGAGTCGGCGAAGCCCACACCGCCCGACTTCAGGTCGCCGCGCACCTCACCGGAGAGCGGCTTGCCGTCGACGACGGACTTGGTCAGCTCGTAGACCGCGCCGCCGACGTTCTTCAGGGCGGAGCCGAGGATCCAGTCCTTGTACTTGGCCAGGGAGCTCTGCGCGTACTGGTCGGAGTCGACGCCGATCGCCCACACCTTGTGCCCGGCGGCGGACTTGATGACGCCCTGACCGGACAGGCCGGCCGCGTGGTAGATGACGTCGGCGCCGGCGTCGATCTGACCGTTGGCGGCGCTCTCACCCTTGTCGGGGCTGGAGAAACCGCCCTCCTGCGGGGTCTGCGTCAGGTACTGCTTCTCGATCTTGATCTTCGGGTTGACCGACTTGGCACCCTGGACGAACCCTGCCTCGAACTTGTGGATCAGCGGGATGTCCACGCCGCCGATGAAGCCGATGTGGTTCTTCTTGGTGGTCTTGGCCGCCGCGACACCCGCCAGGTACGAGGCCTGCTCCTCGTGGAAGACCATGTCGGCGACGTTGTCGGCCTTGACGGTCTCGTCATCGATGATGCCGAAGGTCGTCTTCGGGAACTTGGCCGCGGCCTCCTTGACCGCCGGGCCGTACACGAAGCCGACCCCGATGATGGGGTTGTAGCCGGACTTGGCGAGCTGTTCGAGGCGCTGCACCTTGTCCGCGTCGGACTCGTTGTCGTTCGGCTCGACGTCCCGGCCGCCGATCTTGAATTCGTCCTCGGCCTTCTGGAAACCGGAGAACGCGGCGTCATTGAAGGACTGGTCGCCCTTGCCGCCGATGTCGTACGCCAGACCGATGCCCTTGCCCGAGTACGTGCCGGAGCCGCCGGTCGAGCTGCTGCCCGCCTTGTCGGAGCCGCCGGCCGAATCGCTGCTGGACTTGCCGCACCCGGCGGCCGCGAGCGCGATGACCGCTACGGTCACCGCGGCTTGGGAGAATCTCGACCTCGATGAGTTCAGACGCACAGCAAGCACCCCTTCTTGCCCACGGCACCGTCGCCGGCCCGTTTTCCCCATGTGCCGCCTCTGGTGGCGATTCCGGCGCACAGTAACGCGCGTAGAGGCGGAGGGAAACGGGGTTTCTCCCGGCCGTTACCGAACCGTGCCGACAGCGGACGACCTTCGCGTGCCCGGCGGTCTCGGACGGGCGACACGGACCGGAGGGCGGGGCGCCGGCCGGGCGCCCCGCCCTCCGGCCGGAATCAGCGCGTCGGGTGCAGCAGGGCGGCGGCGGTGAACAGCTCCACGCCCACCCTGATGGCGGCCTCGTCGGCGTCGAAGTCCCCCTGGTGCAGGTCGCGCACGGTCCGCTCACCCGGGGTGCGCACCCCGAGCCGGGCCATCGCGCCGGGCACGTGCTCCAGGTACCAGGAGAAGTCCTCGCCGCCGAGGCTCTGCTCGGTGTCCTCCACATTGGCGGCGCCGCGCCGGGCGACCATGGCGTCGCGCAGCAGTTCGGTCACCACCGGTTCGTTGACGACCGGCGGCACCCCGCGCACGTAGTTGATCTCGGACTTGGCCTTGTGCAGGTTGGCGACCTCGTCGATCGCGGCGACCACGATGTCGGGCGCCTGCCGCCAGGCGTTGATGTCCAGGCAGCGGACCGTCCCGGCGAGCTCGGCGTGCTGCGGGACCACGTTCGGGGCGTGCCCGGACTCGATCCGCCCCCAGGTCACGGCGAGCCCGGCACGGGTGTCGACCCGCCGGCCGACGAGCGCGGGCACGTCGGTGACGACCCGGGCGACGGCGGTGACGAGGTCCGTCGTCAGATGCGGTCGTGCGGTGTGCCCGCCGGGACCGTCCAGCGAGACCTCCAGCCGGTCGCAGGCGGAGGTGATGGGGCCCTGGCGCAGTCCGATCCGGCCGGCGTCGACCCGGGGGTCGCAGTGCACGGCGACGATCCGGCCCACTCCCTCCAGCGCGCCGCTCTTGATGACCTCGGCGGCGCCGCCGGGCAGCACCTCCTCGGCGGGCTGGAAGATCAGCCGCACGGGCCGCGGCAGCAGTCCCTGCCGGTGCAGGTCCGCGAGGACCAGTCCGGCGCCGAGGACGACGGCGGTGTGCACGTCGTGTCCGCAGGCGTGCGCGCGGTCGGGCACGGTGGAGCGGTACGGGCTCTCGCTCTTGGTGTCGGGGATGGGCAAAGCGTCGATGTCGGCGCGCAGGGCGAGCGCGGCCGGCCCCCCGCCTCCGGGGTCGCCGCCGATGTCGCAGACGAGACCGGTCCCGCCCGGGAGCACCCGCGGCGCGAGCCCGGCCTTCTCCAGCCGCTCCTTGATCGCGGCGGTGGTACGGAACTCCTGGTTGCCGAGCTCGGGGTGCATGTGCAGGTCGCGCCGGAAGGCGACGAGCTCGGCGTACAGCGCCTCCGGCAGCATGCCGGGAAGGGCGTCCGCCGTGGCATCAGCGGGGAGATCGGCCTCGGACTCTGGGGACATCAGTTGCTTCACCCTCTGAAGGGTAGGACGCCGGGGTGGTCAACTGACCCTAGATCAACAAAAGTTCAACCCGTTAGGGGAAGAAAAGGTGGCCGCCCGGCGCATACGTATCGGCTGGGATGGGTAAACTCGCCCGCCTTCGCCGGCCGAGCGGATCACGGAGCCCCGGGAGAGTGGTGTGCATCACACCCCTGGCGCCCCGCCCCATTTGTTCGTTTCTCCAGGCATACCACGTCGCACCGGAACCACGCCCGAGATGTTCACCTGTCGGACGTCATCCGGCCCCGTCCCGCCCCCCGCCGGGACCACCCCGGGGCCGCCCGCGGAAGTCCCGGCGGGGCGCTCAGCCGGCCTGGGCCGTACGGGCGAGGCGGTGCACGTCCCGGGCGGTGCCCGTCACCCCGGACAGGAAGCCCTGGGCCCGCGGGGAGGCGTGCGCCGTCAGCCAGCTCGGGTCGATGTCGCAGACGGTGACGCGCACCTCGGTGCCGGCCAGGGCGAGCGGCAGGGTGTGGACGACGGTGGAGGGGAAGCTGAGGACCGTGCGGCCGATCGGGCCGCGGCGGGCGATCAGCTCCAGGGGGAGCTCGGGGCGGACGATCTGCAGGCCCGTCTCCACGGCCAGCCGGTGCAGCTTCTCGGCGCTCTCGCGCCGGTGGGCGAAGTAGCGCGTCGCCCCGTGCGTCCTGGCCAGTGCCCGTACGGCGTCCACGTACCGGTCGCCGTCGACGACGCCCGTCTCCACCAGTGACGTGCCGACCAGGTCGGCGCTCGTGGTGACACTGGGCGGGCCGAAGCGGTCGCGGGTCCAGGCGAAGCGGTTCGCGGTGACCGTCACACCCCGCGGGGCCTCGTCGATCGGCATGGACGAGAACACCTCCACCCGGCGCTCCCCGCGAGGGGTGAGCCGGCGCCGGGCGGCGGCCGACACCGGGCCGAGGACGAGGTCCCGCGGGCCGCGGCGGCCGCCCTTGCGGTGCCAGCGCACCAGCCGCTCCCCGCGGGCGAGCTGGCCGACGAACTCCATCGTCGCCGTGCCGTCGTCCACGACCACGAGGTCCCGCGCCTTGGTGATCGTCAGCAGCAGCTGCACATACCGTGAGAACGGGTCCCCCATCACGACCCGCTCGGCCCGCCGGAGCGGCCCGGCCAGGCCGCCGATCGTCCGCACCGGCGCCCCGGCCCCGCCCCGCGCCTCCTCCCACCGCACCTCGTGACCCTCGTCGCGGGCCAGCTGGGCCATCCGCCGCAGCTGACCGCGGCTCATCGGATCGGTCGGCGACAGCACGACGAGGGTGATCCCGGACCCCGGGCGGGTGCGGGGAGCGGTCCCGCCCGGATCGGGGGCGCGGTCGGTGGTGTGGCCGCGGGCGTGAGCCCATTCCAGCACGTTCAGCAGTTGTACCGGGCTCTCGACGAAGGCGAGGGTGTGGGGGCTCATCGGCGCGGGACCGTCCGTGTTAAGGGGCTGGGGCTCACACCGCGACCGGCTCGCCCGCCGCCGCGGCGATCTCCGCCTCGGCGACGACGCCGGTGACGCGGCGCAGCTTCTTCATCGGGCCGAGCTCGGAGTCGTAGACCTTCTTCACCCCGTCGCCGAGGGAGGCCTCGATCGTGCGGATGTCGCGGACCAGGCGCTGCAGGCCCTGCGGCTCGACGGAGGCGGCCTGGTCGGAGCCCCACATGGCGCGGTCCAGGGTGATGTGGCGCTCGACGAAGACGGCGCCCAGGGCGACCGCGGCCAGCGTGGTCTGCAGACCCGTCTCGTGGCCGGAGTAGCCGATCGGGACGTTCGGGTACTCCTTCTCCAGGGTGTTGATCACGCGCAGGTTCAGCTCCTCGGCCTTCGCCGGGTACGTCGACGTGGCGTGGCACAGCAGGATGTTGTCCGAGCCCAGCACCTCCACCGCGTGGCGTATCTGCTTGGGCGTGGACATGCCGGTGGAGAGGATGATCGTGCGGCCCGTGGCGCGCAGGGCGCGCAGCAGCTCGTCGTCCGTCAGGGAGGCGGAGGCCACCTTGTGGGCGGGCACGTCGAACTTCTCCAGGAAGGCGACGGCCTCGGTGTCCCACGGGGAGGCGAACCAGTCGATGTTCTTGCTCTTGCAGTACTCGTCGATCTGGCGGTACTCGTCCTCACCGAACTCCACGCGGTGGCGGTAGTCGATGTAGGTCATCCGGCCCCAGGGGGTGTCGCGCTCGATGTCCCACTGGTCGCGCGGGGTGCAGATCTCGGGCGTGCGCTTCTGGAACTTCACGGCGTCGCAGCCGGCCTCGGCGGCCGCGTCGATCAGCTTGAAGGCGTTCTCGATGTCGCCGTTGTGGTTGATGCCGATCTCACCGGTGACGTAGACCGGTCGGCCGGGGCCGGCCTCGCGCGAACCGAAGGTGCGGATGCGGGAGTTGGTGCTCATGACAGGAGTCGTCCTTACTTGGTGAGGGAATCGAGAGAGGGGCCGAGGATCCAGCTGGCGATCTCTCGGATCGCGCCGTCGCCGCCGGGGACGGTGGTGACCGCGCGTGCGGCGCCGCGTACGACGTCGTGGGCGCTCGCGACCGCCACGGGCCAGCCCACCAGGGAGAAGCACGGGAGGTCGTTGACGTCGTTGCCGACGTAGAGCACGCGCTCGGGCGCGATGCCCTGCTCCTCGCACCACTGCTTCAGCGCGAGGTCCTTGCGGTCGATGCCGTGCAGCACCGGGAGCCTGAGCTTCCGGGCGCGGGCGGCGACGACCGGGTTCTGTTCCGTGGACAGGATCAGCATCCTCAGGCCGCTGTCGCGCAGCGCCGCGATGCCGAGGCCGTCCCCGCGGTGCACGGAGACGAACTCCCGTCCGTCGGAGTCGATCAGCACCCTGTCGTCGGTCTGGGTGCCGTCGAAGTCGAGTACGACCGCGTCCACGTCGGCGGCGGTGGGCAGGGCCCCCGGCCGGTTGGCGTCGAACAGCGGTGCCAGCGCGCGCGCCCGCGCCAGGTCGTGCGGGTCGTCGATCTCCAGCACCCGCGCCGGGTCGGTGCGGACGAGCTCCGTACGCCCGAAGAAGCGGTGCCGGTGCGCGCGGAACCCGGACGCCGCCATGGCGTAGGCGGCGCCGGTCTCCAGCAGGTCCTGGGGGCGGTCCTGGCGGCGCGGGCGGAAGGACTTGTCGTGGTTGACGCCGTAACCGCCCTCGGTGGCCGCTGACTCGGCGGCGGCCGCCTCCGACGGTGCGCCGGCGGTCACCGGGTCGTCCGCGGCGTCCCGCCACACGAAGCCGTGGAACGGCGCCACGGTCACCGCGGTGTCGGCGCCGTCCTCGGCGACCGCGCCCGCGACCCCGTCGACGTCCTCGCTCCGCAGGAACGGGCTGGTGCACTGCACGAGCAGCACCACGTCCACCGGGGCGCCGTGCAGTGCCTCGTGCGCGTCCATGGCGTGCAGCACGGCGGCCTCGGAGGTGGCGGTGTCACCGGCGATGGCGGCCGGCCGCAGCACCACCTCGGCGCCGGCCTGGCGGGCGGCGGCCGCGATGGCCTGGTCGTCGGTGGAGACCACCACGTCGGTCACCAGCCGGGCCGCCCGGCACTCGCGCACGGCACGGGCGACCAGCGGGACGCCGCCGACGGGGGCGAGGTTCTTCGCGGGCACGCCCTTGGAGCCGCCGCGCGCGGGTATCACCGCGAGCACGCGGCGCGCCGGGGCGACGGATCCCGCGTCCGGGTGGGCGTCGGTCATGGGCTGCACTCCTTGGTGTGGGACGCGGTCGCTCACAGCTCCCCCATCCGCCGGATCACGGGCGCCACGCGCTGCACGCCGTGGCGGTAGGCGCCGCGGGCGGCATGGCGGAAGATCCGGCGTACGGGGCCGGGCGACCGGTCGGCGGCGGGCGCGCCCGGCAGCGGGCTGCCGTCGGGGGCGAGGTGGTGGCGGGCGAGGACGCCGGGCAGGTAGCCGGGGGCCGTGACGGGGGTGTAGTAGGGCTTAAGCGGCGGGAGTTCACCGGCGGCGAGCAGTTCGTCGACGCGCAGGCGGGCCCTGTCGAAGGCGGCCTCGTACGAGCCTCCGGTGGCGACGCCCTGGCGGGCCACCCACCACGGGTCCGGTTCGGGCTCGTGGCCGTCGTCGAGCTGGTCCCAGGAGGCCAGGCAGCCGGAGCCCACGAAGTGGTGGTTGCCGAGCGCCTCCCGCACCCCGAGGTCGGTCAGGACGACGGTGGGGATGCGCCGGTGCAGGGACTCCAGCGCGGCCGTGGAACTCACCGTGACCAGCAGGTCGGTGCGGTCCAGGACCTCGCCCATGTTCCCGTACACCAGACGGAGGTTGGCGGGCAGGTCCTTGCGCTGGGCCAGCTTCTGGTACGGCAGTTCCTCGATGTGCGTGGTGTGCTCGCCCGGCTTGGAGCGGAGCTTGAGCAGCACCTCGCGCCCGGGGTGCCGGCGGGCGTGCCGGATCAGCCGGTCCAGCAGGTAGGCGCGGTCCCCGCGGCTCTGCGGCACGGAGGGCTGCGCGGCGAAGACGATCGTGTAGGGCTCGTCCTCCGCCCGGTCCGGGGTGTGCACGGCACCGCCGAGGAACGGCAGCGCCACCTCGGTCACCGACGACGCGTCGGCGCCCACTCCCTCGTACACGGCCCGGAAACGGTCCGCGTCCTGGCGGGAGTTGGCGAGGACGAGGTCGGCGCCGTGCCGCAGCAGCAGACCGTCGGTGAGCTTCTCGTAGACGACGCCGACGTAGCCGGTGACGACCACGGGCCGCTCGGTGCGCCCCTGCCAGGCGTGGGCCAGTCCGTGCAGCATGGCCTGGACGCCGCCGCCGACGAGGGCGAGCACGAGGACGTCGTACGGCTCCCGCGCCATCTCGCGCAGGAACTCGGCGGCGGTGACCTCGCTCAGACGGTCCGCGCGGACGCCGACCTCCTCGAGCTGGCGGGGGGTGGGGGTGGCACGGCCCCGCAGCAGGTAGCCGTCGAGCCGGATGTCCGGTTCACCCGAGTCGGGGGAAACACCGGCGGAAACCAAGCGGTTCGCCGTGAGGGCACCCCATTTCCACCGGGTGTCGGAATCCGCGAGAACGGCGACTCGCCGGGACTTCTTCGCACTGGCTGGCACGTCGAAGACCGTAGGAAGGCATTTCTAGGTCCCGCCCAACCCGAATGCAACAAACGGTTAACAGCACATCGCCGAATGGCGAATCAGGCCGCCGGCTGCCCGGAATAAGGGCGGGTTCACGGCGCCGCCACACGTCGTTCACTCAAGCTCAAGCTGGAGGTAAAGACGGAGGACGGGGCCGCGTCCTAACGTCACCTGCGTGGTCAAGCTCTCCGTCATCGTGCCGTTCTACAACGTCCGGCAATACGCGTCCGACACACTGAAGAGCCTGCGCGCGAACGCCCGCGAGGACTTCGAATTCATTCTCGTCGACGACTGCTCGCGCGACGAGACACCGGACATTCTCGCGCGCGCGGAGCGCGAGCTGCCGGGGGCGGTGTACGTCAGACACGAGGAGAACGGCGGGCTGGCGACCGCGCGCAACACCGGTATCGACACGGCGCGCGGCGAGTACCTGACCTTCCTGGACGGCGACGACTGGCTGGCTCCCGGCTACTACCCGCGGCTGCTCGCCGCGATCGAGGAGCTGGGCTGCGACTTCGTCCGCACCGACCATGTGCAGTGCACCGCGCGGGCGCGCACGATCCAGCGTGTCCCGCACGGCCGGCGGGGCGAGGTGATGGACCCGCGGCAGGCGATCCTGCCCGCCGAGCGCACCACCTCCGTCGACTACCCCTACGCCTGGGCGGGTGTCTACCACCGCCGGCTGGTCGACCGGGGACTGCTGCACTTCACCGACGGTCTGCGCACGGCCGAGGACCGGCCGTGGATCTGGCGGCTGCACCGGGAGGCAAAATCGTTCGCCGTGGTGGGTCTGCTGGGCGTCTTCTACCGGCGCGGGGTGGCCGGTTCCCTCACGCAGATCGGCGATGTGCGCCAACTCGACTTCATCCGCGCCTTCGACCAGGTGATCGAGGAGACCGCGGCCGACCCCGAGGCCGACCGGCTGCTGCCGAAGGCGGTACGCACCTACTGCGCGATCATCGCCCACCACCTGTCGGAGATCGACAAGTTCGAACCGTCGGTGGCCAGGCAGCTGCGGACCATGAGCGCGGCGGCGATCAAGCGGCTGCCGCAGGAACTGCTCACCGACGTCCTCGACACCATGGACCTGAACCGTTCCTCCAGGCTGCGTCGACTGCGCCGCCGGGTTCCCGCAGCGAAGGCGGCCTCCTGATGCCCCGCACCACCCAGATCTTCTGCGCCTCGACGCTGTACGGCGCCGCCACCCTGGCCGCCGCGATCGAGTCCGACTGCTTCCCCGGGGCGGACCGCCGACTGCTGCTGGTCTGCAACAACGCGGCGACGCCGGAGATCACCCCGGCCGTCGACGAGATGCCGGGCTTCGCACCGCTGCGCGACCACTTCGACGGCGTGCTGTCCTGGAACGAGGCGATCCGCCCCTTCCACCCCGGGGCCTGGTCCCCGCGCCCCGACGACTTCCCGCTGTTCGAGCGTTACCTGCGGCTGCTGTGGGACCTGGGCGACGACCGCGTGGCCCTGGTGATGGAGTCCCTCCAGGTCAACCCGGCCCTGGCCATCGCCCAGTCGTTCGCCGAGGCGCCCATCGACGTCTACGCCGACGGGCTGATGAGCTACGGCCCCACGCGCAACAAGATCGACCCGCTGGTCGGCACGCGGGTGCGGCGGCTGCTCCACCTGGACCTGGTCCCCGGTCTGACCCCGCTGCTGCTGACCGAGTTCGGCGTGCCCGCGCAGGCGCTGCCGACCGATGCGTTCATGAAGGTGCTGAGCCGGATCGGCGACGCCGTGCCGCAGCTTCCGCCGCTGCCCGAGCGCGCCGCCGTACTGCTCGGCCAGTACCTGTCCGCGCTGGACATCCTCTCCGCAGAGGAGGAGGAAGAGCTGCACGTGCGGATGCTGCGGGGCGTGGTCGCCCGCGGGCACCGCTCGGTCGTCTTCAAGCCGCACCCGACCGC
Organism: Streptomyces sp. NPDC001204; assembly: GCF_053598035.1. NCBI lineage: Bacteria > Bacillati > Actinomycetota > Actinomycetes > Kitasatosporales > Streptomycetaceae > Streptomyces > Streptomyces sp. NPDC001204. Next base: position 566,990 of record NZ_JBSFJL010000001.1, read on the forward strand.
CCCGGCCCGCTACAGCCGGGCGCTGGAGGCCGAGGCGGAACGGCTCGGCGTGGACCTCACCGTCCTGGACCTGCCCGTCCTCGCCGAGGTGCTGTTCGAGAAGACCCGGCCCGCGCTGGTGACCGGATGCTTCTCGACCGCGCTGTTCACCGCCTCCGCCTTCCACGGCCTGCCGGTCGCCCGGGTCGGGACCGGTCCGGTGCTGGAGCGCCTGACGCCCTACCAGAACAGCAACCGCGTGCCCGTCGTCCTGGCCGACGCGCTGCTGCCGGACCTGGAGGCGGGGAAGGACGACGGCCAGGAGACCGCCGTCGCCGCCGACATGCTGACCGGGCTGGTCACCACCGTCGGCTTCACCATGCAGCCGCAGATCCACCCGGGTCTGCGCCCGGCAGCGGAACGCTTCCTCTCCCACCACTTCGGACCGCGCACCCAGCGCTACTTCAAGCGCCGCCGGCTCACCTCGCTGGGCCTGCCGGGCGGCATCCCGGAGCGGCTGGCGTTCCTCCCCCGCAGCGCCACGGCACGCCGGGTCGTACGACGAGCGCGCGCCTTGAAGAAGAAGCTCTGAGGAGGCGGCTCGGAGCGGGCGGCCCCGAGCAGGCGGCTCCGAAGGGAAAACGGGAGGACGGCTGCCGGACGTGGACCGTTCGGCTGCGGTTCACGCGGCTTCCATAGTTTCGCCCAATGCGTCAATCATGCGTGAATTCCACGGAGTTCGGCCCGGTGGGCAGAGGATGACCCAGCAGGACATCCGCCCGCCGGTGCGCACCGCGGCTCCCGTCCGGCCCGCGCGGCCCGAGCCGCGCGCGGGCCGGCGGCCGCTGATCTCGTACGTCCTGCCGGTCTACAACGAGCAGGACGGCATCGCCGCCTTCCACACCGCGCTCACGGCCGCCCTCGCCGAACGCCCGGAGCTCGACTACGAGCTGATCTACGTCAACGACGGCTCCTCGGACGGCTCGCTCGCCATCCTCCGGGAGCTGGCGGCGGACGACGGACACGTCCGGGTGGTCGACTTCGCCCGCAACTTCGGGCACCAGATCGCCATCACCGCGGGCCTCGACATCGCCGGCGGCGACGCGGTGATCGTGATGGACACCGACCTCCAGGACCCTCCGCGGATCAGCCTGGAACTGGTCGACGCCTGGCGCGAGGGCGCCGAGATCGTGCACGCCCGCCGACGCAGCCGGCAGGACACCGCGTTCAAGCGGGCCACGGCCCATCTGTACTACCGCGTCCTGCGGTCCTGCGCCGAGGTGGACATCCCCCTGGACACCGGGGACTTCCGGCTGCTGGACCGGCGGGTCGCCGACGAGCTGCGCCGGTACCGCGAGCGCAGCCGCTTCGTGCGCGGCATCGTGGCTTCGATGGGCTTCCGCCAGACCGAGGTGGCCTTCGACCGCGACGAGCGTTTCGCGGGCGAGACCAAGTACCCGCTGCGCAAGATGGCCCGGCTGGCGATCGACGGGGTGACCAGCTTCTCCACGGTGCCGCTGCGGATGATCACCAGGCTGGGCTTCCTGGTGCTGCTGCTGTCGCTGGCCGGCATCGTCTACGCGCTGGCCATGAAGTTCTTCCGGCCCGACATCACCGTCTCCGGCTGGACGATGCTGATGGTGGTGGTGCTCTTCCTGGGCGGCACCCAGATGCTGTTCCTGGGGGTGCTGGGCAGCTACATAGGGCGCATCTACGGCGAGGTGCAGGCACGCCCGCTGTACCTGGTGCGCGAGGTGATCGGCTCCCGCGCGGACGAGCGGGACGGTCCCGGTGGCGTCTGAGACCTCGGCCGCGCCCGAGGCGTCCCCCGGCCGGGCGCCCGGAGAGCCGGCCCCGGGCCGGTCCCGCACGCTGCGCCAGCTGCTGAGCTACACGCTGATCGGCGGCAGCGGCGTCGTTCTCGACCTCGTGGCCTTCCTGCTCCTGCACAACACCGCGGGAATGGACGAGCAGTTCGCCAACGTGCTCAGCACCACCCTGGGCATCGCCAACAACTTCGTCCTCAACGCGCTGTTCACCTTCGACCGGCGCGACCGGATCGTGGTGCGCTTCCTGCGCTTCTACGCCGTGGGGCTGGCCGGGATCGCCCTCACGAACCTGCTCTTCCTCGTCTTCACCGACGCGCTGGGTATCGACGCCGACCTCGTCAAGGCGGGCTCACTGCCCCTGGTCCTGGCGCTCCAGTTCGTGCTCAACAGAAAGTGGAGCTTCGCATGAACCTCGGCATCATCGGCGCGGGTGCCACCGGCCTGACCGCCGCCTGGGACGCCGTACGCGCCGGCCACCAGGTGACCGTCCTGGAGGCGGCGGGCGAACTGGGCGGTCTGGCGGCGTCGTTGGAGGTGGGCGGCGTTCCGCTGGAGCGCTACTACCACCACATCTTCCGCAGCGACCGCGCCGTGATCGCCCTGATCGAGGAGCTGGGGCTCGGTGACGCGCTGCGCTTCCACAAGCCCACCACGGGCATCTTCCGCGGGGGCCGGCTGATCGACTTCACCACCCCGTTCGACATGCTGCGCTTCCCGGAGTTCTCCCCGCTGGACGCCGTGCGCTTCGCCGGCTCGTCCGCCCTGCTGAAAGCGGTCCGGCACGGTGAGCGGTACAACGACCGCACCGCCCTCGCCTGGCTGCGCCGGTGGGCGGGGCGCAGGGCGACCGAGGCGATCTGGGAGCCGCTGCTGCGCGGCAAGTTCGGCGACCGGGCGGAGCGGGTGTCGATGGCCTGGCTGTGGGCCCGCATCCACTGCCGGACTTTCGAACTCGGCTATGTGGACGGCGGGTTCGAGCGGGTCTACGCGGCGCTGCGGGACGGCGTCGAGGAGCGCGGCGGCAAGGTGGAGTTCGGCAAGGCGGTCGAGTCGATCCGGCAGGACGGCACGGACGCGCCCGCCGTGGTGCGCTGCGCGGACGGCTCCCGCTACGAGTTCGACCAGCTGATCGTCACGACCCCGCAGCCCGCCTTCGCCAGGGCGGCGGGGCTGCCGGCCGACGACGCCGTGTGGAAGAACCAGTACCTGGGCGCGACCTGTTTCGTGCTGGAGCTGGACCGCAGTGCGATCCCGTACTACTGGCTCAACATCAACGAGCCGGACTTCCCGTTCCTCGCGGTGGTCGAGCACACCCGCATGATCGACCCGTCCGTCTACGGCGGCCGGCACATCCTCTACGTGGGCAACTACGTGGAGCGCGACGACCGGCGGTTCACGACGGAGCCGGCGGAGCTGCTGAGGTCCTTCCTGCCGTATCTGCGGCGGATCAATCCGGAGTTCGACGAGTCCTGGATCAAGGACTGGCACTTCTCGAAAGCGGGGTTCGCCCAGCCGGTGGTGACCCCGGAGTACCGCTCGCTGATCCCCGGCCACGACACGCCGATGAGCCGGGTCAAGCTGGTGACGATGGCGCAGATCTACCCGCAGGACCGGGGGCAGAGCTACTCCGTGGCCCTGGCCCGCGAGGTCACCGCCTCGCTCGGGCTGCGCTGAGCGGACGGGCGGCGGCTCGCGGGGCCCCGGCGGCGCGTCCGTCCTGCCGGGGCCCGCTCGGAGGCCCTATCGCACCCCGCTCCTGCGGACGCACAGGACCAGATTGCCCCCGGCGCTCGCGGGCGGGCAGTCGTACACGGCGGCGATGCGCCGCGCGAGGTCCGCATCGACCTTGCCGGGCCGGAACCAGCCCCGCTCCAGCACCGCGTACGGGGCCGGATCGTGGTCGACGCAGTCGGCGTTCTCCCGGAACGACGCCAGCCCGGCGACGTCCGGCAGGAAGCGGCTGCGCTGGAGGAACGTGGCGATCGGATAGCGGCACCGGGCCGGGTGGCCGACGTAGTACGTCGTGTCGCCGAAGGCGAGGTAGAGCACCGGGGCACCGGCCGGCATCCCGGCCCGCACGCGGTCGGCCTCGTCCTCGATGTGCCGCATCCCGCGCAGATAGGCGGCGCTGGTCACCGTGACCCTGCCGTTCATCGCAAGATGCGGGGAGCCGGGCCAGATGCTCGCGGCCAGGCACACCACAGCGGCCAGGGCCGCCGAGGCGTGCCACACCCCGTACGCCGGACGGATTCCTTGCGTTCTCCGGGGTCCCCGGGCCTCCAGCAGCGCGTCCCCGAGGGCCGCGAGCAGCGCGAGGGCGCCGGCCGCCCACACGACCCCGGGCCGCTGCACCCCCTCGGGGGCCCGGGCGTACAGCACGGGCAGCGCCCCGCAGACCACTGACACGGCGCAGAACAGCCGGGGCGGTGTGCGGCGCGCGCCCCCCACGGCCAGGCCCCACAGGGCGGCGGCGAGCACGGGCAACTGCGCCGCGTGGTACAGGAACCAGTTGCCCTGCACGACCACGACGGCCAGGGCGCCGAGGCCGGTGGCCGCGGCGACCGCCAGCAGTTCGGCACGCCGCAGCCGCCCGCGCACCCGGCCCAGGACCAGCAGCAGCGCTCCGGGCAGGAGCAGCAGTACGGGACTGAGCACGGCCCGGTCGGCCAGGTAGTCCACGGAGCGGGTGAGGACGAACGACGGGTGGATCCCGGTGCGGCTCAGGGCCGACTGGTTGATCTGCGGCATGTCCCGCGTCCACTGCCACTCGTGGGACCCGGCGAGCACGCTCAGCCCGAACAGGGCCACCGCCGTGGGCACGGCGACCAGGGCGAGCCGCAGGGCCCGCCCCCGGTCGACGGCGTAGACGAGCAGCACCCCGATGGCCGCCGTGGCGGCGGTGGAGTACTTCATCATCACCGCCAGCCCCAGCGGCAGGCCCGCGAGCAGGGCCGCGGGCCACGGCCGGGCCGGGCCGATCGCCGCGGCGACGCCGAACACGGTCAGCACCACCGCGGCCCACTCGGGCTGGAGGAAGTCGGTGCGGGGGGCCAGTGCCAGGGCCAGGCCGGCGGCGCCCGCCGTGAGGGCCGCCTCCCGCGCGGTGACCCGGCGCAGCAGCGCCGCGTACAGGGCCGCGGCGGCCGCGGCCGCGAGCAGCGCTCCGGCCGCCTCCAGCAGCGTCTCGCGCAGCCCCGTGCCGCCGAAGGCGATCCGGTCGAGGCCGGCGATGAACCACCGGTAGAAGAACGGCCGGTGCGTGAACACCTCGGACGGCGAGTAGCCGGCCTCCCCGCCGGTGCGCAGCGCGCCGAGGACGTAGTGGATGTCGCCGGTGAGCCGCCGGGTGGCCACGGTGTACACCACGGCCGCCACGGCGGGCAGGGCTAACACCGGCCACCACAGCGGTGACCGGCGTACGCCCTCGGAGGGCCCGGGGGCGGCGTCCGTGCCGCCGTCCCCCTCGGCCGGTGCGGTCGGCACGGATCAGCCGCCCAGGAGGACGCGCAGGTCCGCGGCGTTCGCCTCGGTGACCTTCCACAGCTCCTGCTGCCGGCCGTGCACGTCGGCGACGGTCGCGTCGTGGTCGGCGAGCAGGTCCCGGGCGAGTTCCACGAGCCGTGCGCCGAGGTGGCGGTCGTGCACCGACACGCCCCACTCGGGCCGTTCGATGTCGTTCAGGAAGTACGCCATCTTCGGGTGCGAGATCAGGCTGATGACCGGAGTGCCGCAGCCGAACGGGATCATGCCGGCGTGCCCGCGCATGCCGATCACCAGCTTGGTGCGGGCGTACAGGTCGCGGATCGCGTCGTTCTCGAAGTCGTACATCGGGATGACGGGCATCGAGATGCCGTACTCGCGGCGCAGATCGAAGACGATCTTCTCGTCGTCCAGGGAGTGCGCCACGCACTTGACCTCGGCCAGCCCGCGCAGGCCCTTGACCGCCTCGGCCATCTGCCCCAGGAAGTAGGCGTAGTCGTGGCCGAAGCGCAGCCCGGCCCGGTCGTAGGCGGCGTTGATCAGGATGGTGTCGTCCCGCCCGGCCGGGTCCTGCCAGTCGGCGACGAGCTGGCGGGTGACCGTGGTCGGGCAGGGCTGGAAGCGCACCTTGTCGTGCAGGTGGGACGGGAGCATGGCCCGCACCTTCTCGATCGAGCCGTGGTTGCGCAGCCCGAAGAAGGCCGCCCGCTCCACGAGGAGGCGCAGCGAGGTGCGGAACCGCTCGGCGCGGTAGGACTGGCCGTCGAAGGCGTTGAACCCGACGGCGTAGACCGCGATGGGCACGTCGATGCGGTTCAGCAGGGCGTCGGGGACGTTCCACTGCCAGGCGCTGTTGCCGTTGGGCATGGTGTCCGGGATGAACAGTCCGCCGCCGCCGATGACCAGGCCGCGGCGGGCGTTGACCCGCTCCAGGGCCGCCTCGTCGAACAGCCGGTGGGCGTGCACCGGGTGCCAGCGGCGGGAGGTGGTGTCGGGCCCGAAGGCGAGGCGGACGCTCTCCGGGAGGAGCTTGTCGCCCGCGTTGCCCTGGCGGTCCATGTAGAAGGCGACGTGCGCCAGCTGGTCCTCGGGGCTGCCCTGCTGCTGGGTGGGCACGCCGCCGAGGGTGCGGCGCTGCCAGAGCCGGGCGGCCCGGTGGGTGGGGTCGACGCCGACCCCGGCCAGGGCGTACCGCTGGGCGGTGGCGTCGTCGCCGTGGACCCAGGCGATCTGGGCGAGCCGGGCGAAGGCGGTGGCGGCGCGGTTGGGCGCGGCGGTGGCGAGCAGCAGCTGGGTCCTGGCCTCGTCGTACCGGGAGACGCTCATCAGGGCGTGCCCGTAGACCTCGTGCGGCCAGGCCTCGTCGATCGGGATGTGCACCCGCTCCATGATGTCGACGGCGGACTGGTAGTCGCCGGCGCCGATGTGCGCGAGGGCGACCCGGCGGGCGGTGTCGACGTCGCCGGTGCGCTCCACATGCGGTGTGCCGTAGTGCACGAGCAGGTCGCGGTGCAGGGGCTCGGGAAGGGCGAGGAAGGCGGCGTGCAGCTCGGCGTCGTCCATGTCGAACTCGCGCCAGCGCTCCTGCGCCTGCTCGTAGCCCGCCTCGCCGCCCTGCCACGGCTTGTGCCGGCCGGTGAAGTGCAGGACGGCCGTGTCCTCGGGCACCGGCAGGTCGCCGGACAGGCGGCGCTTGACGAAGTTGTACTTCGGGTCGAGGCGGACGAAGTCGCCGTCGAGCAGGGCGTTCAGGATGCCCTGGTCGTGCTTGTCGAGCTCGTAGGTGCCGGCGCGGCCGATCTCGTCGATCCGCGCGCAGAACTCGTCGCTCAGCTGCTCCTTCTGGATCACCAGCAGGCCGCTGTTGAGCTTGGACTCCCCGTAGAAGAACTGCGGTACGGCCGCGAACCCCTCGCGCAGCGTGAGGAGTTCGCCCAGCGAGTCGAGGACCACCATGTCCGTGTCGAGGGTGATCACGGTGTCGTAGTCGCGGATGCGGAAGACGTCGAGGATGAAGTACGCCTTGCGCACCAGGTAGTTGTCCTGGTCGCCCTTGACGTACGAGTCGTAGTGGTCGGCGTCGACGCGGCGCAGCACGATCCGCGGGTGCAGGGCGCGTATCCGGGCTATGGAGGAGGGGCGCAGGTCGTCGTGGAGGACGACGAAGTCCTCGCACACGTCCGGGTTGGACAGGGCGAGCGAGCGCAGCAGGGCGAGGAACCCGGGCAGGTAGTTCTCGTCCACGAAGCTGGCGAAGGCGATGCGGCGCTTGCCGGTCAGCGCGCGGGCGGAGCCCTCGGCGAAGGCCGGTGCCGGGGTTCCGGCCGCGGTGACGACGGGGCCGGAGGCGGAGGTGTGGGTCGCGGTCATCGCAGGGAGATCCTCATGCCGGAGACGCTCTGGGCCCGTTCCATGACCCACGCCTTCTCAGTGGTGTATTCGTGGACGGACGTGATGGGCAGCTTCATCGCGGCGTCGACGCGGTACGCGCCGCTCTCGTAGAAGTCGAAGCCGATCAGGTCCAGGGTGGGGCTGACGTCGAGGAAGTCGAGCAGCCAGAGCATGTTGAAGCCGCTGGTGGGGATCCCGGGGAACACGTCCGTGCCGAGGTTCCCGATGTTGCGCGCGGGCCAGCGCAGCGACTCGTCACCGAGATACCGCTGGACGCCCGGCACCAGCCGGTGGCGCAGGGAGTACTTCCAGTCGCTGGAGTTCCCGCCGAAGACGAGGCGGGTGGTCACGGGCTGGTCCCAGTTGAAGCCGTGCTTGTGGATGGTGACGTGGATGTCCGTGCGCCGGCCGGTGTGGACGGGGTCGATCCGGTACGAGTTGAAGCGCACGACGAGGTCGTAGGCGTCGATCTCGGAGCCCAGGGAACTCTGGCCCACCTTGCCGGAGTTGGCGATCAGGCAGATCGACTTGCCGGCGATCTGGTTGCGGAACTCGCCGAGGGTGATCCACTCCAGTCCGCCGAAGAGCGGGTCTCCCACCGGTCCGCGCAGGCGGTTGCGGCGCTGCTCGGCGAAGAGGCCGATGGCCTCGGTCAGTTCGGCCGTGGGCCGGACGTGGACGCGGGTGACCAGGTCGAGGTACTGGCTGAGCGCTTCCAGGAAGTCCTGCTCCGGGGAGCCGGTGCGGTCCATGGCGAGCAGGGCGCCCACCAGGCGGGCCTGCGCGCCGTCCCAGTCGCCTTCGGTGTGCGCCTGAAGTCCCTCGGCCCACACGTCGGTCGGGGGCCGCTCGGCGAAGGTGGCGGCGGCCGGGACGTCGCGCTCCAGCAGCGCGAGCAGTTCCGCGCGCCGGTCCTGCGCGGTGCGGATGCCCGCGATCCGGGCCGAGGTGCCGAACCCGTCCTCCTTCGTCAGGGCCAGGTAGCGCTCGTAGGCCTCGACCGCCGCGACGGGCAGCCCCATGGCCTCGAGCAGCCGGCCGCGCAGCCGCCAGCCGGCCCGGGAGTTCTTGCGCTGGGTCAGGACGGTGTCGCTGACGAGCAGCGCCAGGTTCAGCTCGTCGTCGTAGCCGCAGTCCAGTGCCTTGTTGCCGACCGCGAGGAAGGCGTCGAGCAGGTCGTTGCCGATGCCGCCGCCGACCGCCTTGGTGCCGCGCCGCAGCAGGCCGCCCGCCGTGGACGCCGCCGGCGCGGACTGCTGCTGTCCGGCCCACAGGGCGAGCAGCTGACGCAGTTGTTCGGCCAGCGCCGCGCGGCGGTTGTCAAGGCTGCCGACGACCTTGCCGCTGTGGACGGCACACGCGCGCAGGCAGTCCTCCAGCTCGGTCGGGGTGACCTCGGCGCCGGGCAGACCGGGTTCCGCGGACGCCGGTCCCCCGGGCCGGGAACGTGACCATCTGCTGCGAACCCTCGTCATGGTGCTCCTGCTCTGAAAGGTGGGAAAACGGCATGGAATTGCCAAGGGCCTGGGAGGAAGGTTGAAAAACGTTAAGAAAGCAATGCGACGTCCCGGTGAACCGATTGAGGCCAGCAGCCAAACACCGACCTCGCCGAACAAAAGCGCTCACAGGGGCGTCTTAGGGTTCTCGTCGGACGGTTCTTCTCCGGTATCGGCGCACACGATTCGAAAGCGCGCGGAAAGAGCCCTCGACACACCATGAGGGGTGAAAGCGTGACCGGAACGGTCGTGGGCACATCGAATGCGCGGCCTGCCGAGGCCGCCGTCCTGGACCGGCGCGCTCCGGCCGGTCCGCCGCGGGCGAAGGTCCCGGGAGGCCGGCTGCGCGCCCTCGACGGGCTGCGGCTGGTGGCCGCGCTGATGGTGGCGGCCTACCACTACGGCGGCCGGGGCGGCGAGGTCACCCGGGCCTGGGGGGCGTCACCGGCGCACCAGTTCCCCACGCTGCACTCGTGGTTCGCCTACGGCTGCCTCGGCGTGCAGGTGTTCTTCGTGATCAGTGGCTTCGTCATCTGCATGAGCGGCTGGGGCCGGCCGCTGCGCTCGTTCTTCGCCTCCCGCGCCTCCCGGCTGCTGCCCGCGTACTGGGCGGCGGTCATCCTGGTCACGGCGGTGTTCGCGCTGCCGGTGGTCGCCTACGAGGCGCTCTCGCCGAGCGACACCCTGGTGAACCTGACGATGCTCCAGATGCCGCTGGGGGTCGACCGGGTGCTGGGCGTGTGCTGGACGCTGTGGGCGGAGATACGCTTCTACGCCCTGTTCGCGCTGTGCGTCGTGCTGCCCGGCGCGAACCGCCGGCGCGTGATCCTGTTCTGTGCGGGCTGGACGCTGGCGGCGGCCGTCGCGCAGGGCGCGAAGCAGCCCCTGCTCGACATCGTGCTGATGCCGGAGTACGCCCCGTTCTTCATCGGCGGCGTGGGCCTCTACCTGGTGCACCGGGACCGGCGTGACGCCTACGCCTGGGGCATCGTGGCCGTGAGCTGGCTGATCGGCCAGCACTACGCGGTGCGGGAGCTGTGGCACTCGCCGAGCGTGCACGCCTTCTCGTACCGCAGCTCCTACGGCATCGTCCTCGTCGTCACCTTCGGTTTCCTCGCCGTCGCCGCCATCGCGCTCGGCCTGCTGAGCCGGGTGGACTGGCGCTGGCTGACGGTCGCGGGCGCCCTCACCTACCCGTTCTACCTGGTCCACGAGCACCTGGGCTGGGTCGTCATCGAGGTGCTCCACCAGCGCCTCGGCATCCCGTCGTACGGCACCTTCCTACTGACGGTCGCCGTGATGCTGCTGCTGGCCTGGCTGCTGCACCGGTACGTGGAGCGGTGGCTGACACCGAGGCTGCGCACGGCGCTGTCGCGGCCACGTGCGCAGCCCAGTCGCTGACCAGTGCTGCACTAGGCGCTCGCCAGCGACAGCTTCACCGCGAAGCCCAGGAACAGGACGCCCGCCGCGGAGGTCGCCGACGCCGACAGGCGCTTGCGGCGGCGGAAGGCGGCGGCCAGCTTGGTGCCGCCGAAAATCAGCGCGCTGAGGTAGAGGACGCTGGCGAACTGGAGGAAGGCGCCGAGAATGACGAAGGAGAGCGCAGGATAGGCGTAGGCCGGGTCGACGAACTGCACGAAGAAGGCGATGACGAACAGGATCGCCTTGGGGTTGACGAGGCTGACGACCAGAGCGCGGCGGAACGGCCGCTCGGCGGCGGCCGCCGGAGCGGAGTCCTCCTCCAGCGCCGCCTTCTCGCGCCGGGTCCGCCACATGCCCCAGCCGGTCCGCAGCATGCCGATCGCGATCCAGGTCAGATATCCGGCGCCGGCGTACTTCACGATCCCGAACAGCACGGGGTTCGCCTTCAGCAGGGAGGCGGCCCCGGCCGCACCGAGCGTCATGAGCACGGTGTCCCCGCACCAGACGCCCGCCGCGGCGGTGTACCCGGCGCGTATCCCGCGCCGGGCGGCGACGGAGAGCACGTACAGCGAGTTGGGCCCGGGAAGCAGGACGATGAGGACGAGCCCTGCCAAGTAGGTGGGGAGATGGATGACTCCGAACATGGCAAGGAGTGTCGCACGGGGGTGCGGCGCCGCGGTGCCGGGTTCCGGGGGACGAGACGGGCGGGCCGGCCGCCCCCTCGGCGCGGGGGCGGCCGTCGCTCAGAACGCGTCGCTCGGCACGTAGTTGCCCCACACCTCCCGCAGCGCGTTGCACACCTCGCCCACCGTCGCGCGGGCCTTCAGCGCCTCCTTCATCGGGTACAGGACGTTGTCCTCGCCCTTCGCGGCCTTCTTCAGGGCGGACAGGGCCGTGTCCACGGCCGTCTGGTCGCGCTCGGCGCGCAGCTTGGCCAGGCGTTCGGCCTGCTGGGCCTCGATGGCGGGGTCGACGCGGAGCGGCTCGTACGGCTCCTCCTCGTCGAGTTCGAAGCGGTTGACGCCGACGACGACCCGCTCGCCCGAGTCGGTCTCCTGGGCGATGCGGTAGGCGCTGCGCTCGATCTCCTGCTTCTGGAAGCCGTGCTCGATCGCCGAGACCGCGCCCCCGAGGTCCTCGACCTTCCGCATCAGCGCGACGGTGGCCGCCTCGACGTCGTCCGTCATCTTCTCGATGACGTAGGAGCCGGCGAACGGGTCCACCGTCGCGGTCACGTCCGTCTCGTACGCCAGGACCTGCTGGGTGCGCAGGGCCAGGCGCGCGCTCTTGTCGGTGGGCAGCGCGATCGCCTCGTCGAAGGAGTTCGTGTGCAGCGACTGGGTGCCGCCCAGAACCGCCGCCAGGCCCTGGACGGCGACCCGGACCAGGTTCACCTCGGGCTGCTGCGCCGTCAGCTGGACGCCCGCCGTCTGCGTGTGGAAGCGCAGCATCAGCGACTTGGGGTTCTTCGCGCCGAACTCCTCCTTCATCACACGCGCCCAGATCCGGCGGGCCGCGCGGAACTTGGCGACCTCCTCCAGGATCGTCGTACGGGCGACGAAGAAGAACGACAGGCGCGGGGCGAAGTCGTCGACGTCCATGCCGGCCGCGACCGCCGTGCGGACGTACTCGATGCCGTCGGCGAGGGTGAACGCGATCTCCTGCGCGGGGGACGCGCCCGCCTCGGCCATGTGGTAGCCCGAGATGGAGATGGTGTTCCACTTGGGGATCTCGGCCTTGCAGTACTTGAAGATGTCCGCGATCAGCCGCAGGGACGGCTTGGGCGGGAAGATGTACGTCCCGCGCGCGATGTACTCCTTCAGCACGTCGTTCTGGATCGTGCCCGTCAGCTTGTCGGCGCCGACCCCCTGCTCCTCCGCCACCAGTTGGTACAGCAGGAGCAGGAGCGCCGCCGGGGCGTTGATCGTCATCGACGTCGACACCTTGTCCAGCGGGATCCCGCCGAACAGCACCCGCATGTCGTCGATCGAGTCGATGGCCACGCCCACCTTGCCGACCTCGCCGTGCGCGATCGGCGCGTCGGAGTCGTGGCCCATCTGGGTGGGCAGGTCGAAGGCGACGGACAGGCCCATCGTGCCGTTGGCGATCAGCTGCTTGTAGCGGGCGTTGGACTCCACCGCCGTGCCGAAGCCGGCGTACTGGCGCATGGTCCAGGGACGGCCCGTGTACATGGTGGGGTACACACCGCGGGTGAAGGGGTAGGCCCCCGGCTCGCCCAGCTTCTCGGCCGGGTCCCAGCCCTTCAGGGCGTCCGGCCCGTAGACCGGCTCGATGGGCAGCCCCGACTCCGACTCGCGCGCCATGGTGTGTGCCTCCGCGTTTCCTTGTTACTCGCCAGTTACTCGCCAGTACGGCCGACTCTCGCCACGGACTGTAGCGGCGGCCGTGCGCCGGGTGGAGTGCCCCACGCTGGGAGCTATCTCACAGCCCGAGTGGTCACTCTGTCTCCCCACCTTGCCCCCTGGTTCGCCGCCCGTCACGTCTGGGGAGACATTCCGGTGTACGGCCGGCGACGGACACCGGCGGGACAGCGGGGGGCGCCATGCGTACCGGGGCAACGAGGAGAGCGATCGCCGCCGTGGCCGCGGCCACGGCACTGGCCGCCGTGTGCGGCTGCACGGTGCAGTCCCCGGGCCCGGACGGCCGGCCGCGCTCGCCGGTGCACATCGAGGTCCCGGACACCGGGCCGCCCGGCGCCCGCACCAGCGCCCCCGGCGGCACGGGGCCGGCCCGGACCCCGGTCCGCACCACCGCCCGGGTCCTGTGGTCCCGCGGCGACAGCGGCCGTGACGTCCGGGAGCTCCAGGCCCGGCTGCGCCAGATCGGCTGGCTGTTCGACGGGCCCACCGGGTCCTACGACGACCTGACCGAACAGGCCGTCAAGGGCTTCCAGGGAAAGCGCGGACTGCCGCGGACGGGGCGGACCGACACGGTCACCTGGCAGCGCCTGCTGCGGATGACGCACGAGCCGGGCCGGTGGGAGCTGTATCTGATGGGCGGGCAGCCGGCCGGCCCGCCGGACGGGCGCTGCCTGACCGGCCGGGTGCTGTGCATCGACAAGACCAGCCGGACGCTGCGCTGGATGGTGGACGGGCGGACGCTCTCGACGATGGCGGTGCGGTTCGGGACGGAGTACACACCCACCCGCGAAGGTGTGTTCAAGGTCTACTGGAAGTCGCGACACCATGTGTCGACGCTCTACGACTCCCCCATGCCCTACGCGCTGTTCTTCAGCGGCGGCCAGGCCGTGCACTACTCCTACGACTTCGCGGCGCGCGGCTACGCGGGCGGCTCGCACGGGTGCGTCAACGTACGGGACGAGGCGGCGGTCTCGCGGCTGTTCGCGCAGGTGCGGGTCGGCGACAGGGTCGTCGTGCACTGGTGACGCGCGAGGCATGGCGAGGCGGGAGGAAGAGGGAGGGGGGACGGGGGCGCGGGCGGGACCGGGGGAACGTGTCCCGCCCGCGCCGAAATGCACGAGCCGTGGGTACGGGGGGAACCCCGGCTCTGTGCGGTGGCCGATGACCAGTCGGCTCACTCACTACTGCGCCACCGCCGCGGAAAACGTCACACCCCGCCGGGACAATTTTCCCCGAGGAACGAACTCGCAGGTCAGAGCAGCGGCAGGCGCGGGATCACAGGGCGCTGTAGGTGGGCTCCGGCGGCGACACCGAGGGCGAGACCGGCTCTTTCGGGACCGACGGGGCGGAGTCCGGGAGCTGCGGGGCGAGGACCGAGGGTGCGAGGCCCTTGCGGAGGCCGCGGCCGTCACCGCCGCCGCCGTCACCGTCGCCGCCCTGGTCGCCGCCTTGGTCGTCGCCCTGTTCGCCCTCGGCGCCCTTGTCGCCTTGGCCCTTCCCGCCGCCCTTGCCCTTCCCGCCGCTCTTGCCGTTCTGGCCGCCTTCGTTCTGGCCCTGGTCGTCGCCGCCCGTGTCACCGGAGCGGCCGTCGACCGCCTTCAGGACGCCCTGGCAGTACGACCACACGCGCACGGAGCCGCCGGCCGCTGCCTCCAGGTCGCGCCGGCGGTCGGAGTCCAGGGTCCTGCCGTCGCGCAGGTCGCGGCAGGACGAGACCAGCCGGTTCCAGCGGTCGCCGGAATTGCCCTGTTCGTCACCGGAGCCGGTGGCGGCGCCACGACCGGGGGCGGCGCTGCCCTCGCGCGGGGCGCTTCCGGCGTCGCCGTCGGTGGCGCCGGTCGTGGCGCCGCCGGACGTCGGAGTGCCCGGGCCGCTGCCCGTGGTGCCGCCGGGCGAGGGCGACACCAGCGGGTGTTCCGGTGCCGCCGGGACGGAGACGGAGGTGCCGGGGACGGGCTCGTCGCCGCGGAACGGCGTCGGCAGCACGCCGGTGGTGGCCGCCGCCGCGACCCCGCCGGCCGCGCCCGCGGCGAGCGCGGCCGACACCGCGAGACGTACCCGCCGGCCCCCGCGCCGCGCCCCGGCACGCCGGGCACGCCCTCCCGTACCGCCACGCGCGTGCGTGCCGATCCGGACGAGGCCGACCTCGTCGGAGCGCGCGGAACGCGGACGGGAGTGTGCTCCGAGGGCCGCGGCGCGCTCGTCGGCGCGTTGAGCGCGCGCCTTGCGGAAGGCGGCCAGCGCGGCGGCCTCACCGGGCAGCGCGGCGTCCGCGGAGTCGTCCGGGTACGCGGAGGCGGTCGAGGAGGCGGGAGAAGCGGCCGGGTCCGGGAAGGCCCGGGCGGCCTGAGGAGGCGGATACGACTCGGCGGACAGGGCGCCGAGCGCCTTGGCGAGCCGTTCGGCCTGGTGACGGACGGTGATGTCGACGGTGTCCAGTGGCTCCCCGCGCAGCAGACGCTCCGCGGTGTCGCGGTCCAGCCACCTGTGCTGCTCCTCGGCCATCACATGTCCTTCTGCGTCCGGGCACGCATATGCGTCACACCGGCGGACGTCACCGCGTGGCCCCGCGGTTCGCGCGGAGGCGGCAGCGCGTCGAGCGCGTGGGGGGATTCCGGATCGTCGCCGAGGAGTTCCGCGAGCCGTTTCAGACCGCGGTGCGCGGCGGTGCGCACGGCACCGGGGCGCTTGCCGAGCGTCTCCGCCGCGGTCTTCGCGTCGAGGCCCACGACCACGCGCAGCACCACGGCCTCGGCCTGGTCCTGCGGGAGTTGGGCGATGAGCGAGAGGGTGCTGCCGGTGGCCAGGGCCTCCATGGCCTCGCCCGCGGTGTCGGACTCCGCGGCCCGGCCGGCCAGTTCCGTCTCGTCGCCGCCGATCGCGGGGCGGCGGCCGCGCATGCGTATGTGGTCCAGAGCGCGGTTGCGGGCGATCCTGGCGGCCCAGCCGCGGAACCGGTCGGCGTCCCCGCTGAACCGTTCCAGATCGCGGGCGATCTGGAGCCAGGCCTCGGACGCCACGTCCTCGGCGTCCGGCTCGCCGACCAGCGTGCGTATGTATCCCAGCAGCCGCGGGTGCACGGCACGGTACACAGTCCGGAACGCGGTCTCGTCCCCGTCCTGCGCCGCGAGCACCGCGGCGGTCAGCTCCGCGTCGTCCCCCAGCACCCGTGGTGCCCTTCCTTGCGACTGAACCGGCACCGCTGTCGCGGACCGGGCTCTGGCCGTCGTGGTTCCTCAGTTGATGGCTGCGGTGTTCGAGGCGTCAGATCGTTGCGATGGCCATGCCCGCCGCGCCTCGGCGCGAAAGGCACGTTACGGCCTGAAACCGCCTTCCGTCCATGACCGTACAACGTGCAACCAACCGGAGCCGGGGTGAGGTGTGACAGAAACCGCACCCTCGGCGCTGTAAGGAATACGGGCCGCGCGGCCCGTGCCGCGCGACGGCCGGGGCCTCTCCTGTGGGGGGTGGCGGCCCCGGCCGTTGCCTCGGTACTCATCGCTCCGCCGCCCCGCCCCGGGCCTCCTCGTCGAGCTGCCGCGCCAGCCGTTTCAACCCCCGGTAGGCCGCGGTGCGCACCGCGCCCGGCCGTTTGCCGAGGACGCGCGCGGCGGCGGGGCCGTCGAGGCCGACGACGACCCGCAGCAGTACCGCCTCCGCCTGGTCGCGGGGCAGCCGGCGGACGAGGTCGAGAGCGCGCTCGGTGGTCATGGACTCCAGGGCCTGGTCATGGGTGCTGTACGGGCCGGGCAGTTCCAGGACGTCCTGTTCCAGCGTGGCGGCCTGGGGCCGCACCCGCCGCCGACGCAGATGGTCGAGCGCCCGGTGCCGCGCGATGGTCGCCGTCCAGCCGCGAAAGCCCGCCCCGTCGCCCCGGAACCGGCCGAGGTCCCGCGCGATCTCCAGCCAGGCCTCGGACGCCACGTCCTCGGCGTCGTCGCCGACGAGACCGCGCACGTACCCGAGCAGTCCGGGCTGCACCAACCGGTACGCGACGGCGAAGGCTTCCTCGTCGCCTTCCTGGGCCCGCGCGACGGCCGCACCCAACTCCCCGTCGTACGCCTGCGCGCGGCGGGGTTCCCCTCCCTGGCCCAAGAACTGTCCTCGTCCGTAGCGAGTCCCCAGACGTGCGCACCACCGACCGGCCGTGTCCACGCCCCCACGGTCATCAGCGTCCGCTCCCACAGAAGTGTCACAGCTAGTCAGCGGCCCCACGGCCACGGCTCAGATCCGCTCGGTCCCCATCGCGTCCCGGCACAGCAGCCGCAGCGACCCCTGACCCGTGAAGCACCGCCCGGCCTCCTCGATGGGGTCCCACAGCCGTCCGTCCGCGGTGCGCACCCAGTGCTCGCCGCCGCTCGCCCACCACTCGGCCCCGCCGCCATGGCGGACGATCACCTCGCCGGCGTAGGCGCCGAAGCCGCGCAGCACGCTCCGCACGGCGGCGTGCGGAGTGCCCTCGCGGCGTATCTCCTCGATCGTCCGGTCGACTCGCCACAGGCTCTGCGCCGAGTAGTCCAGGCGCAGCCGGGCGCCCTCGCGCATCGCCGTCACGGTGTCCGCCGCCCACCGCACCGGTTTGGTGGCGGCCTGGGGCCTGTTCTGCTGATGAGTCGTCACATGCTGGGCTGTCACATAGGGAAGAGCGCGATCCGCCCGTGGTTCGTCACCCGCGGCCGCGATCTCGCCCACAACCGGCGCACGACCGACGCAGGACCACCGCACCGCACCCGCAGGACGCTCACAGATCTCCGCCGCGCGCCCGGCCCGTTGGGAGCCCCCGGCTCACACCCGGCCGCGGGCCCGGCGGGACACCACCGCCCGCAGGACGCGGCGCCCCTCCGTGGAGACCTCCAGGGCCTGGCGGAGTCCGGCCCGCCCGTGTCCGGCGACCAGCTCCAGGACGGTGATCTGCCGGCGCAGCTCGCCGGCGACCAGCGGCGACATGCCCTCGACGGGGCCCGGAACGGGGTTCGCCCCGGCGCGGACGGAGTCGAGCGCCTCGGGGAGGGAGCCGTCGGGGGCGGCGTCCTCGGCCGGGTCGAGGAGCCGGTGGATCTGGAGCGAGGCGACCGAGCAGGCGTCGGCCCACTGCCGCACCTCGGCCGCGGACCGGGCGGCCGGCGCGGCGATCAGCATCCGGCGGGCCAGCAGCGCGGCCTCGTCCCCGGCGTCCTCGGCGTCTCCCTCGCCCAGCGCGCCCAGCGCGCCGCGTGCCTGCTCCAGCCGCTCCGCCCAGTCGCCGTCCGAGGAGTGGGCGGAGTCCTCGGCGAGGCTCCCCCACAGCGGCCGCAGGACCTCGTCGTCGCCGCCGAGCAGCGGCACGCACCGATCCAAACAAGCCAGCCCGCTGGCGGCCAGTCCCCGCTCGTCGGCCTGCGCGATCAGTTCCACCAGGCTCATCCACGCCTCCTCAAAGGGCGCCGACCTCTACGGAGCCCGCACTTGCCCTTACTGCGTGCGATCGGCCGGTAGTTTCACACGGGTTGCACGCAGAGTCGAGCAAGTTGGCATAAGAGAAGGTTTCGGCCAACGACCGAGGTCGGCTGTCGGCGCCGGGGAAGCGAGGTCAGGCCACGGCCGGCGCCGGACCTCGCAACGCCTTCTCGTGCTGCATACGGGTCAGCCGGAGCACCACGAGAACGGCGAACACGGCGGCGATGACGTCGAGGGCGTCGCTGAACATCATCTCCCCGGCGGCCTGATGCAGTTCCTTGGCCGCGACCGCCTGGTTGTAGTGGGTGTCCGCCAGCCGGCCGGCCATCAGCCCGATGATCCACAGCGTCCACCAGGTATGCACCAACCAGTTCGACCTGGGCCCGTCCGCCGGCCTGCTGGCCTCCCAGATGTCCACGGCGATCCTGCGCGGGAACCACAGGTTGACGACCGGGGTGAACCACGCGCCGATCGCCCAGCCGCGCTTCATGCTGTGCCCGGAGGGTTCGAACACCTCGGCGTTGACCCGCACCCGGTAGAACCAGCACAGGAAGACGACACAACTGGCGAGCAGCGTGACCAACTGGGTGACGCCCGCGACGGCGTAGAGCCGGTCGGCGTCGTCGGCCCGCCGCATCACGTCCGCGCCGACCGAGCCGTTCACGAGGTCGCCCGAGACGTCGTACATCACGATGTCCGTCCAGACGGCGAACAGGTCGGCGGCGGCGGCGAGGAGAAGCGTCGCGGCGGCGGCCCGGCCGAGTGCGACCGGCGAGCGCAGCCAGGCCTGCGGCCGCCCCGTGTACGGCGGGACGGCCGGCGGCAGGACGGCCGGCGGCGGGACGGCCGGCGCCGGAAGGGCCGCACAGCTGGTGCAGAGAGTGCCGCCGGGTGCCGCCGCCAGGTGGTGACAGCGTGCGCAGATCATGGTGGGTCCCCCCGAGGTGTCGTAGTGGAGCCGTCCCGGCTCCCCCCGGAGCGCGGGCGCGGCACCCGGAACCTACGGGGCCCGCCCTTCGTACGTCCACTCGATTCGGCGTCAACCCAGCTTGTCGGCGAGCCCGTTGAACTCCGCCCAGGACATCGCGGGTTCGCGCGCGTCCCACAGCTTCTGGACGGTGGCTCGCAGCGGCATCCGGATACCGGCCGCCACCTGGTCCTGGGTCTGGGAGTTCGCCAGGTCGCACCACACGGCGAACGAGCCGCCCAGTATCTGCGCGTCGTACTTGCCGGGCACCGCCTCGGTGCCGCGCAGCACGCGCGGGGTCCACTGCTCGTAGATCCGCCGGCCGGTCGGGTAGACGAAGGTCTGCGGCTCGCCGAGGACGTAGTACAGGAACTCGTCGTTGTAGTTGAGCACCTTGCGGCCGGCGTCGAGGTACTCGAGCGGCTGCCGGGCGCCGTACTCCTTGCCCGTCCAGTAGGCGACCTCGATGTCCCGGGCGGGCGGCACCGACGAGCTCCGGAAGAAGCCGTCGTTCCAGGCGCGGGGGGTGCGGTCGTGCCCGCGGACGGTGGCGGCGCGGTCGTTGAGCCAGCCCGTCGTCAGGTCGGCCACGTTGCCGCCGGCGCCGTAGGCCTTGCGCGCGGCGGCGGCCAGCTGCGGGTAGGACGCCTCGGGGTCGCGCACGGTGAGCGCCTGGTACTCGTCGCCGCCGAGGTGCCAGTGGCCGCCGGGGAAGAGGTCCGCGTACTCGTCGAGCAGGTCGTCGACGATCGCGGCCGACCGGAGCTCGGAGATGTCGATGGCGCCGCGTGTCACCACGCCCTGCGCGTTGCGCAGCTGCAACTCGGGGTGGGCGGCCGTCACGGCGCCGAGGTGGCCGGGCGAGTCGATCTCGGGGACGACGGTGATGTGCCGGCCGGCGGCCAGGTCGACGATCCGCTTGACCTGGGCCTTGGTCAGGTGGTCCGCGGAGACGACCTCCGGGTGCGTGTCGGACTCGATGCGGAAGCCCTGGTCGTCGGAGAGGTGCAGGCCGAACTCGTTGAACTTCAGGTCCCCGAGTTCCCGGATGCGGTCCTCCAGCCAGTCGGCCGTGTACGGCTTGCGGGCGATGTCCAGCATGAAACCGCGCCGCGGCTTGTCCGGCGCGTCCTCCACGACCCCCTCGGGGGCCGTGCCGCCGTCGTGCACTTCCTGCTTCAGGGTGCGGGTGCCGTAGAAGACCCCCGCGTCGGCCGGCCCGCTGATGGTCACCCTGCCGTCGCGCACGGTCATGGTGTACGACTCGGGGTTGCGGCCCGCGCCCTTGTCCAGCACCAGCCGGACGTCCCCCGGACGCACGTCGCCGCGCCGGCCGGAGTAGGTGAGACCGAGTTCACTCGCGATCAGCTTCCCCTCGTCGGTGAGGGAGGCGTCGTCCACCACGACCCGGGCGCCCGGCTCCGGGCGCCAGCCGGGGCCGCGGGCGGCGGTGTGGGAGCGCACGGCGGGGATGGTCCGCGGCGCCTGCGACAGCGGGTAGCTGCGGGTGGGGCCGGGGCTCCCCGAGCCGGACGGCCCGCCCGGCGCCGCGTCCGCAGGGGACCCGTCGCCCCCGAAGGACCACACGGCCAGTCCGATGCCCAGTCCGACAGCGGTGACGAACCCGCCCACGACGACAGCCCGCGTGCGCGGCGGCTTGCGTGCCGGAGCCCGGCGCCTGTGCTTGCTCACCCGGCCAAACCTAACGGCCCATGACGACCGTCCGTGTCCACCGCACGCTCTCAAACTCTCCCGTCCGAGTGAAATTCAAGCACCCGTCGAACACGTCATGAGCACACCCGATAACGTAGCGGCGCATCTCTCACGGATTCCCCTGCCGACCCCCCTGCCGACACGCTGCCGGCCTCCTGCCGACATCCCTGCCGACCTAGGACCCACGCTGCCCGCGCAGAACCTGGAGCGCTTCAACACCGCCCCCGCCCCCGAGGTCCACCGGACCCTCCTGACCTGCCTGCACAGCCCCCGCTGGGCGCACCGCGTCGCCGCCCACCGCCCCTATCCGGACGTACCGTCCCTCCTGGCGGCGGCGGACGAGGCGACGTACGACCTGGACCCCGAGGAACTCGCCGGGGCCCTGGCGGAAGAGCCACTGCCGAAGCTGCCCGCCCACACGTACGCGGCCGCCTCCACGGCCCTGAGCGCCGGCTACGCCGCCTACGAGGCCAGATTCGGCCACACCTTCGTCATCTGTCTGGACGGCACCGCCCCGGACGAGACCCTGGACCGGGTCCTGCCGGCGATCCGGTCACGTCTGACCAACGATCCGGAGGACGAGCGCGGCGTGGCCCGGGAGGAGCTGCGGAGGCTGGCGAACGGGCGGCTTCGGGGCCTTCTGGGCGCCGCCACTGCGCCGTCCGTGCACCTTTGAGGGCGACTTCGATCACACGGGCGGACCCCCCGTAAGGCCCCTGCCAGCACCTCGGTACGATACTGGGGGCCGGTGGACCGTACCCGGCCGGGCCCGACCGACAGTGAAGCCGGCGCGGCCCTAGTCCCCGCTCCCGGAGGGTTCTTCCGTGCCGGCTGGAACGCTGTACCGCGGCCGGGAAGGAATGTGGTCCTGGGTGGCTCACCGAGTCACCGGCGTCCTCATCTTCTTCTTCCTGTTCGTCCATGTGCTGGACACCGCACTCGTGCGTGTGTCTCCGGAGGCCTACGACAAGGTCGTGGCCACCTACAAGACGCCGATCGTCGCCCTGCTCGAATACGGGCTGGTCGCCGCCATCCTCTTCCACGCTCTCAACGGCCTGCGTGTCATCGCCGTCGACTTCTGGGCCAAGGGCGCCCGGTACCAGAAGCAGATGCTGTGGACCGTGGTCGGCGTATGGGTCCTGCTCATGATCGGGGCGATCTACCCCGTCCTCGGCCACGCCGCTCGTGCAGTATTCGGGAGCTGACGCACATGTCCACCACTGAAACCACCGCTTCCGGCATCGGCCCGGTCGAGGGCGGCTCCGTCTACGGCGTGGACAACCCCGCCCCCCTCATCGAGGCCCCGCGTCAGCGCACCCGGAAGACCCCGAAGTCGACCCGCGGCAACTTCGAGATGTACGGCTGGCTGTTCATGCGGCTGTCCGGCATCGTCCTGGTCGTCCTCGTCATCGGCCACCTGCTCATCCAGCTCGTCCTGGACGGCGGCGTCTCCAAGATCGGCTTCGCCTTCGTGGCGGGCCGCTGGGCCTCCCCCTGGTGGCAGGTCTGGGACCTGCTCATGCTGTGGCTGGCGATGCTGCACGGCTGCAACGGCCTGCGCACGGTCATCAACGACTACGCGGAGCGCGCGAACACGCGCCTGTGGCTGAAGGGTCTGCTGTACACCGCCACGGTGTGGACCATCCTGCTGGGCACGCTGGTGATCTTCACCTTCGACCCGAACATCCGCTAGGCCCCGGGACCGAGGTATTTTCCTGATGAAGATCCACAAGTACGACACCGTCATCGTCGGCGCCGGTGGCGCCGGTATGCGGGCCGCCATCGAGGCGACCAAGCGCAGCCGCACCGCGGTCCTGACCAAGCTCTACCCGACCCGCTCCCACACGGGCGCCGCGCAGGGCGGCATGGCCGCCGCGCTGGCGAACGTGGAGGAGGACAACTGGGAGTGGCACACCTTCGACACGGTCAAGGGCGGTGACTACCTGGTCGACCAGGACGCCGCCGAGATCCTGGCGAAGGAGGCCATCGACTCCGTCCTCGACCTGGAGAAGATGGGCCTGCCGTTCAACCGGACGCCCAACGGGACGATCGACCAGCGGCGCTTCGGCGGGCACTCCCGCAACCACGGCGAGGCCCCGGTCCGCCGCTCCTGCTACGCGGCCGACCGCACCGGCCACATGATCCTCCAGACGCTGTACCAGAACTGCGTCAAGGAGGGCGTGGAGTTCTTCAACGAGTTCTACGTCCTGGACCAGCTGCTCATCGAGGTCGACGGCGTCAAGAAGTCGGCCGGCGTGGTGGCCTACGAGCTGGCGACCGGCGAGATCCACGTCTTCCAGGCGAAGTCCGTGATCTACGCCTCCGGCGGCACCGGCAAGTTCTTCAAGGTGACGTCGAACGCGCACACCCTGACCGGCGACGGCCAGGCCGCCGTCTACCGGCGCGGGCTGCCGCTGGAGGACATGGAGTTCTTCCAGTTCCACCCGACCGGCATCTGGCGCATGGGCATCCTGCTCACGGAGGGCGCCCGCGGTGAGGGCGGCATCCTGCGCAACAAGGACGGCGAGCGCTTCATGGAGAAGTACGCGCCGGTCATGAAGGACCTCGCCTCCCGCGACGTCGTCTCCCGCTCCATCTACACGGAGATCCGCGAGGGCCGCGGCTGCGGTCCCGAGGGCGACCACGTCTACCTGGACCTGACCCACCTGCCGCCGGAGCAGCTCGACGCCAAGCTGCCGGACATCACCGAGTTCGCGCGGACCTACCTGGGCATCGAGCCGTACACCGACCCGATCCCGATCCAGCCGACCGCGCACTACGCCATGGGCGGCATCCCGACCAACGTCCAGGGCGAGGTGCTCGCGGACAACAGCACGGTCGTGCCGGGCCTGTACGCGGCCGGCGAGGTCGCCTGCGTGTCCGTGCACGGCGCCAACCGCCTGGGCACCAACTCGCTGCTGGACATCAACGTCTTCGGCAAGCGGGCCGGCATCGCCGCCGCGGAGTACGCCGCGAAGGCCGACTTCGTGGAGCTGCCGGAGGACCCCGAGTCCCTCGTGGTCGAGCAGATCGAGCGGCTGCGGACCTCCACCGGCACCGAGCGGGTGGCGAACATCCGCCGGGAGCTGCAGGAGACCATGGACGCCAACGTCATGGTGTTCCGCACCGAGCAGACGATCAAGACGGCGGTCGAGAAGATCGCCGAGCTCCGGGAGCGCTACAAGAACGTGGCGATCCAGGACAAGGGCAAGCGGTTCAACACGGACCTCCTGGAGGCCGTCGAGCTGGGCAACCTGCTGGACCTGGCCGAGGTCATGGCGATCTCCGCCCTGGCCCGCAAGGAGTCCCGCGGCGGTCACTACCGCGAGGACTACCCCAACCGCGACGACGTCAACTTCATGCGCCACACCATGGCGTACCGCGAGGTCGGCGCCGACGGGTCCGAAACCGTCCGTCTCGACTACAAGCCGGTCGTCCAGACCCGCTACCAGCCGATGGAGCGTAAGTACTGATGGCAACCCCCGTTCTGGACAAGGTGGAGGCGGAGTCCGCCGCTTCCCCCTACATCACCGTCACCTTCCGCGTCCGCCGGTTCAACCCGGAGGTCTCGGCCGAGGCGACCTGGGAAGACTTCCAGCTGGAGATCGACCCCAAGGAGCGCGTCCTCGACGGCCTGCACAAGATCAAGTGGGACCTCGACGGCACGCTGACCTTCCGTCGTTCCTGCGCGCACGGCATCTGCGGCTCGGACGCCATGCGGATCAACGGCAAGAACCGTCTGGCCTGCAAGACGCTGATCAAGGACATCAACCCCGAGAAGCCGATCACGGTCGAGCCCATCAAGGGCCTCACGGTCCTGAAGGACCTGGTCGTGGACATGGAGCCGTTCTTCCAGGCGTACCGGGACGTCATGCCGTTCCTGGTCACCAAGGAGACCAACGAGCCGACGCGGGAGCGCCTGCAGTCCGCCGAGGACCGCGCCCGCTTCGACGACACGACGAAGTGCATCCTGTGCGCGGCCTGCACCTCGTCCTGCCCGGTCTTCTGGAACGACGGCCAGTACTTCGGCCCGGCGGCCATCGTCAACGCCCACCGGTTCATCTTCGACAGCCGTGACGAGGCCGGTGAGCAGCGCCTGGAGATCCTCAACGACAAGGACGGCGTCTGGCGCTGCCGCACCACCTTCAACTGCACCGACGCCTGCCCGCGCGGCATCGAGGTGACGAAGGCGATCGCGGAGGTGAAGCGGGCGCTGATCACGCGCCGCTTCTGAGGTTCCGCGGTACGCGACGCCGAGGGCCCCGTTCCATCCGGAACGGGGCCCTCGGCGTGCTGTGCCCGGCTGTCGTCGCCGGGTGCGCGGACGGGTCAGCCGCGCAGGACGCGGCCCTGCGAGTCCGTGCGGTCGTTGCTCGTGAGGAAGAGGATGGCGTCGATCAGGGCCCAGATGCCCAGACCGCCGCAGGTCAGCAGCTGGGCGATGCCCACACCCACGGAACCGACGTAGAAGCGGCCGATGCCCAGGCTTCCGAGGAAGAGCTGGAGGATGCCCGCGACGATCTTCGACTTGTCGGAGTACGGGCGGCCCTGCGGGTCGTAGCCGTAGGGGGCGTCAGGGGTGGGGACAGTCATGGCTGGTGCTCCTGGGGAGTGGTGAGAACACCCGGAGTGGGAACCTCCGGGTCCAGGGAGCCGACTGCCCGGTCACACGGCATCCGTACGTGATTCCACGCGCGTCGACCGGATGCGGCCGCCCCCTGCGCGTTGGGAGCATAAAGATCCGGGAGGGCGGCGCGGGAGGGGGTTCGAAGGAACGTTCCCGTTCCGTGATCAAATTCGGCCACATTGGCGGCATTTGACGCCGCGCCCCGTTCCAGAGCCGTCCACGCACCCTCGCCGATGCCGTACGCGCTCGCCGGCGCCGTACGCCTTCCCCGGCGCCGTACCGACCGCCTCTACACGATGTTGCGGACCACGGTCCACGCCACGGCCACCAGCAGCACCGCCGCCTGCGCCCGGGGGCTGAGCCGGGGGTGCCAGCGGCGCCCGCGCAGCCCCTCCAGGGCCCACTTGCCGAGCAGCGCCAGCGCGAACGGCGCGGCGAGCAGGAGCATCCTGTTGTCCAGCCAGGCCTGGGTGAGGCGGCCGTGCATCAGGTCGTACACCATGCGCGTGCCGCCGCAGGCCGGGCAGAGCAACCCGGTGACGTACCGGAAGGGGCACTGGGGCAGGACGTGGCCGGGCTGGTGCGGGTCGGTGACGTAGAGGTACCCGGCGCCCGCCACCCCGGCGCACAGCACCGCGAGCGGGGCGGCGGCCGGATGCCGCAGCAGCCGGCCGCGCACCGCGCCGGACACCGCGTCAGCCACGCAGGATCCGGCCCTGCGCGTCGGTGTTGTCGTTGCCGGTCAGCAGCATGATGCCGTCGATCAGGGACCAGATGCCGAACCCTCCGCAGGTGAAGAGCTGGGCGATGCCGATCCCGACGTGGCCCATGTAGAAGCGGCCGATGCCGAGGGTGCCCAGGCTGAGCTGGAGGACACCGGCGACGATCTTCGACTTGTCGGAGTAGGGGCGGCCGTAGGGGTCGTAGCCGTAGGGGGCGTTGGGGTCGTACTGCATCCCCGGGGGCGGCGGGTAGCCACCACCGGGAGGCGGGTAGCCACCGGGCGGCGGCGGGTACGCGCCGGGCGGCGGGTAACCACCCGGGGGCGGCGGGTAGCCGCCGGGCTGCTGGTTGGGATACCCGTACCCCGGGGCCTGGTTGGGCTGCTGCGGCTGCTCGGACACGTGGCTCCACTCTTCGACTGCCGACGAACTGACGGTCATATTGCAGGAAGAGCGGCCGAAGCGAAACATCGGGGTCCCGCTCGGCGCCCGGCCGTCCGGCCCGAACGAGTGACCCGGCGACCGCAGCACGCTCGGCCTCCCGGACCCGGCGGGTCCCCCACCTCATCTGATGGCAGGCATGTCAGATGACGAGTCGTACGAGCTGCTCGGGTTCGACAACGTCCTGCTGCCGGTGGGGAATCTGGGCGAGGCCGTGGGGTTCTACGGGCTGGCCGGGTTCGCGGTGGCGTTCCGTCTGGACGAGGCCGGCATCGCACTGCTGAAGGCCGGGGGCGAGACACCGGGGATCCTGCTGCGCGAGGAGGAGTTCGGGCACCGTCCGCCGCCGTGGCCCTCGCCGCGGGTGTGGCTGGAGGTGCCGGACGCGCGGGCGGCGGCGCGCGAGCTGACGAAGGCCGGGATCGACCTGCTCGACGAGCCCTTCGCCGTGGCGACCGGCTGGACCGTCGAGATCGCCGACCCGTGGGGCAACGTCCTGGGCTTCACGGACTACGGCAAACGGCCGAAGCTGGGGCGCAGGCCCTGAGGCGTCCCTTCACCACCGGACTCCCCCACCCCCGTATTGAACACGTTCAAAAACAGGTCTAGAGTCACCCCTGTCAGCGTTTTGAACGCGTTCAAAAGAAGGGGTGGGGGGGCATGGACCGCACGGTCATCGCCTACGTCATCTATCTGCTCGTCAGCATCGCCCTGACCGTCTGGGTGGCCCGCACGCTCAGCAGGAACGGGCGGATCTTCCTCGCCGACGTACTGCACGGCAACGAGAAGCTCGCCGACGCCGTGAACCACCTGCTGGTGGTCGGCTTCTACCTCGTCAACCTCGGCTTCGTCACGCTGTACCTGAGCGGCGACCAGAGCATCGACGACACACGCGGCATCTTCGAGGCCCTGTCGACGAAGCTCGGCGTGGTGCTGCTGGTGCTCGGCGTGATGCATCTGGCCAACGTGTACGTGCTGAACCGGATCCGCCGCCGCGGGGTGCTGGAGCGCGAGCAGGTCCCGCCGGTCCCGCCGCAGGACTGGGCCGCCCCCGCGGCCGGGGCGTGAGCGCGATGCCGGCCACCGCCGGCCGGGACCGGGACGCCTCCGCGCGCGTCCCGGTCCGCGGGTTGACCGTCCTGTACGACGCCGAGTGCGCGCTGTGTTCGTTCGTGCGCGACTGGCTCGCCAGGCAGCCGCAGCTGGTGCCCCTGGAACTCCTCCCGGCCGGCTCCGAGCAGGCCGGGCGGCGTTTCCCGGGCCTCGACCACCGCGCCACCCTGGACGAGGTCACGGTCGTCGGCGACTCGGGACAGGTCTACCGGGGCTCCGCCGCCTGGATCGTCGTCCTGTGGGCGCTGCGCGAGCACCGGCCGCTCTCCCACCGGCTCAGCACCCCGGCGGGCGCGCGGCTCGCCAGGGGCGCGGTGCTGGCCGCCGCCAAGTGGCGCGGCGGGCGGTGGGGCGGGGGCGCGTACCGGCGCGGGGACGGGTGGTCCTACGACCCGCAGCACGGCTGGACCTACGACCCGCCCGGCTGTGACAGCGGCGCCTGCGCCACTGGCTAGGCTCTGTCCGTGCCCGCGAAGAATGACGACGGCCCCGGTGAGGGCGTGCCCGCCAGCAAGTCCGAGCAGACCCGCGCGCTCATCCTGGAGACGGCCATGCGGCTGTTCCAGGAGCGCGGCTACGACAAGACGACCATGCGGGCCATCGCCAAGGAGGCCGGGGTCTCCGTCGGCAACGCGTACTACTACTTCGAGGGCAAGGAACACCTGATCCAGGGCTTTTACGACCGGATCGCCGCCGAGCACCGGGAGGCGGTCCGGGAGGTCCTGGCCCGGGAGACCGACCTGGAGGCACGGCTGGCGGGCGTGCTGAGGGCGTGGCTGGACACCGCCACGCCGTACCACGAGTTCGCGGTGCAGTTCTTCAAGAACGCCGCCGACCCCGACAG
This sequence comes from Streptomyces sp. NPDC001204, assembly GCF_053598035.1. Classification (NCBI taxonomy): domain Bacteria; kingdom Bacillati; phylum Actinomycetota; class Actinomycetes; order Kitasatosporales; family Streptomycetaceae; genus Streptomyces; species Streptomyces sp. NPDC001204. The sequence continues at coordinate 595,831 of NZ_JBSFJL010000001.1, forward strand.
TCCGCTCAGCCCCTTCTCCCCCGAGTCGGAACACGCGCGCGTGGAGGCCATCGGCGTCCACAAGGAGGTGCTGTACGGCGCCAAAACCAAGGTCCCGGCGGACCTGCGGGAGGTGCTGCCCGAGCTGATGTGGCTCTCCCAGATGGGGCTCGTCCTGTACTGGATCTTCGACCGCACGGAGGGCCGCGAACGCAGCTACCGGCTGGCCGAGCGGGGCGCCCGGCTCACCGCCCGCGGGGTGTCCCTGGCCCGCTTCCGGGTCCTGCGCCCCCTGGTGCACGAGGTGCACGACCTGTTCACGGACTTCCTCCCGGGGATGACCCGAATGCTGCCGGACCCGGCGGGCAGGGGTAAGGGCACTGCGGCCGAGTGATCACTTCCGGGTGACCGGGCGCGAACGGGACACCCGGTGGGCGGCCTGCCTACGATGATGCTCTCGACACCAGCCCACGGGAGGCACGTGATGTCCGCTGCAGCCGTCGAGCAGTCCCATGGCGACCGTCCGTTGATCGCGGAAGCCAACCGGCTCATGGACCGCAATCCGGGGTATCGCGTCGAGATCATCGGAGGCCAGATCCTCGTGTCCCCGCCGCCCAACGCCGCTCATGCCCGTGCTCTGTCGAGGTTGAGGACGCTCTTCACCACCTCCGGTCTGGCCGACGGGGAGACCGAGGTCCTCGAAGGCATCGGGCTCTGGCTTCCCACGGGAGCCGAGGACTACGCGATCCCCGACCTGGTGGTCGTCGATGCCGATATCGACGACCACCTCGTCGAGAACAACTGCTACGCCCCCGTCTGCTTCCGTCTGGTCCTCGAAGTCACCTCCAGCAACTGGAAGACCGACCTGCGGAACAAGGTCAAGGCCTATGCGGGCGCCAAGATCCCGGTCTATGTGATCGTCGACCGCAAACACCAGCGCGTCCACGTTCTGACCGACCCCGCCGGCGACGACTACGAGAACCACCGCCCGTACTCCCCCGGCGAAGTCGTCCCCCTGCCCGCTGCCATCGGCGCCGAGGTCACCCTGAGCGTCGATGAGATCCTCAAGGCCGGCCAAGTGCGGACTGGTTGACCGCGTCCACCTCGTCCTCCCTCAGTTCCACATCGTGGACCAGGGGGCCGTCGGTCACGACGACATGGTGGGCGCGGGACCCGCGGGGGGAGGCCGTGGCGGCGAGCAGATAGGTGCCCGGCCCCGGCACCGCGAGGATGTACGAGCCGTCGGCCAGGGACGCCACCCGGTCCAGTTGCCGGCCGCCCTTGGACAGCAGGGTCACGGCCGCGCCGTGGACGGGCGAGCCCTCCTCGGTGCGGATGAAGCCGTGGATCACCGAAGCGGGACCCGGCTGCCGCGGGACCGGTACCTCCTCGGGCTCCTCCTTCGCCTCCACCGCCAGATGCGGCAGACGGCGCTCCAGCCACGCCGGCAGCCACCAGTTGGCCCTGCCGAACAGATGCATCGCCGCCGGCACCAGTGCCGTCCGCAGCACGAACGCGTCCAGCGCGACCGCCGCCGCCAGGCCGACGCCCGCCATCGCCGCGCCCTGGTTTCCGCTGAGGACGAAGGCGAGGAAGACGCAGACCATGATCAGGGCCGCGGAGTTGATGACCCGGCTGGTCTCGGCGAGGCCCACGCGGACCGCACGGGCGTTGTCCCGGGTGTGCACCCACTCCTCGTGCATCCGGCTCACCAGGAAGACCTGGTAGTCCATCGACAGGCCGAAGAGCAGGGACAGCATGATGACCGGCAGGAACGCCTGGATCGGTCCCTCCTTGCCGAGGCCCAGCAGGTCCAGGCCCCAGCCCCACTGGTAGATCGCCACGAGGACGCCGAAGGACGCGGCGGCGGCGACCAGGTTCATCACCGCCGCCGTCAGCGGCACCAGCAGCGAGCGGAAGGCGACCAGCAGCAGCAGGAAACCGAGGCCGACGATGGTCGCGACGAAGTACGGCAGACGGTCGCCCGTGACGGAGGCGAAGTCCTTCGAGACCGCCGTGACACCGCCGACGTGCGCCCGCGCCCCCGCCCCGGGGATCACCTCGTCGCGCAGGGTGTCGATGAGCCGGTCCGTCCGCTCCGACTGCGGCGAGGTGGTCGGGACGACCTGGATGACGGTGACGCCGTGCGCGGGCGGCAGCGCGGCCACCCGGGCCACCCCGCGGGTCTCGGCGATGCCCTTGACCAGCGCAGTGGTGTCACCGTCGGTGGAGACCACCTGGAGCGGCCCGTTGAAGCCGGGTCCGAAGCCCTCGGCCAGCAGGTCGTACGCCCTGCGGGTCGTCGTCGAGGCGTCGTCGTTGCCCTGGTCGGTGGCGCCCAGCCGCAGTGACAGCACCGGCAGCGCGAGCAGGACCATGACGACCAGCGCGAGGCCCGCGATCCAGGCGGGACGCCTCTGCACCGTGCCCGACCAGCGCGCCGCGAGCGTGCTCGCCCGCTCGTCCCGGGAGGGCCCCCCGGCCGCGAGCCGCCGCCGCTGGCGCCGGCTGAGCACGCGCGGCCCGAGGAATCCGAGCAGCGCCGGCAGCAGGGTGACGGCCGCGAGCACGCTCAGCACCACGGTGAGCGAGGTACCGATGACCACGCCGTCCAGGAAGCGCAGGCCCGTCACCAGCATCCCGGCGAGCGCGATGCACACCGTGCCGCCCGCGAACAGCACCGCCCGGCCCGAGGTGTTGAGGGCGACGACCGCCGACTCCTCCGGTTCCAGGCCGCGCAGCAGCCCGCGCCGGTGCCGGGTGACGATGAACAGCGCGTAGTCGATGCCCACGCCGAGACCGATCAGGGAGGCGAGCAGCGGGGCGATGTCGGGCACGTCCGTGACATGGCTGATCATCTGGGTGGAGAACAGGCCAATGCCGACGCCGAAGACCGCCACGGCGATCGGCAGGAGCATCGCGAAGAGCGAGCCGAAGGCGAGGAACAGCACGACCGCCGCCGCCGCGAGGCCGACCAGCTCGGACAGACCCGTGGGCGGCTGCTGGATCCGGGTGATCGCCTGGCCGCCCAACTCCACTCGCAGGCCGCTGCGTTCGGCCGCCCGCGCGGTGTCGACGACATCCTGCACGAGCTGCTTGGGCACCGCGTTCGCCCGCTCGGTGAAGGTGAGCTGCGCGTACGCGATCGTCCCGTCCCGGCTGATCTGCGCCGCGCCCCGGGCACCCGTGTACGGGCTGCTGACCGCGCCCACCCCCGGCATCCGGCCGATCTCCGCCAGGGCGGGCTCGATCCGGGCGCGCACCGACGCGTCCCGGACCGAACCCTCGTCGACCTTCCACACCACCGTGTCGGTGTCGCCCGCGGCCTTCGGGAACGCCTTCTCCATCAGGTCGTACGCGGCCTTGGAGTCCGTGTCCGGCAGGGAGAAGACGTTCGCGTAGGCCGTGCCCCCGGCGGACGCCCCCACGCCCGCCCCGAGCAGAGCCACCACCCACAGCAACAGGACCAGCAGCCGGTGCCGGTAGCACCACCGCGCCAATGTCGTCACGCTCTACGCTCCTTCATCCGGGTCCCCCGGGTCCTGGGACACCAGCATCCGCAGCGGCGGGCGCGGACGGGCGCGTGCCGCCGCGACTCTCAAGGAACTCCAAAGCATCCGCGGCCCCGCCGCCGGTCCCACCGCGGATACTGGGGACATGACCGTCAACGAGGCAGCGCACGAAGGGGCGACGGTCCTCGTCGTCGAGGACGAGGAGTCCATCGCGGACGTCCTCGCCATCGCCCTGCGCTACCACCGCTTCCAGGTGATGACCGCGGGCACGGTCCGCGAGGCGTGCGCGCTCGCCGAGCGCACCCGGCCCGACGTGGCCCTGCTCGACGTGATGCTGCCGGACGGGGACGGCCGGGCGCTGGGCCGTGAGCTGCGCACCCGCTGCCCGGACCTGGCGCTGGTCTTCGTCACCGCGCGGGACGCGCCCGCGGAGATCGTCGGGGCGCTCGGCTTCGGCGACGACTACATCACCAAGCCGTTCAACATCGACGAGGTCGTCGCCCGTGTACGGGCCGTGCTGCGCCGCACCCGCCCCGCCGACGTCCTCCCGCAGCGCCCGCCGCTGCGCTACGGCGACCTGGAGCTGGACGAGACGACGTACTCGGCGCACCGCGCGGGCCGTGCGGTCGAGCTCACCCCCACCGAGTACGCGCTGCTGCGCTTCCTGGTGCGCAACGGCGGCCGGGTCGTGCCCAAGGAGCAACTCCTCAGGCACGTCTGGCAGTACGAGCACACACCGCCCGAGTCGACCGTCGTCGAGACCTACATCAGCTATCTGCGCCGCAAGCTGGACACGCTCGGACCGCCGCTGATCACGACCCGGCGGGGCGTGGGATACGGGCTGGCATGAGGCCGCGCGGGCCGCGTCCGCGGCGCCGCCGGCACGGGATCCACTCCCTGCGCGGCAAGCTGACCCTGGCGAACGTCGGACTGCTCGCCGTGGGCGTCGTGGTGGCGACCGCCGCGAGTCTGATGGGCATGCGGCACTACCTGCTCGGCCAGATCGACACCCAGCTGATCAAGACCCGTGATTCCGTGGCGGACTCCCGGCTCACCATGCGGCAGATCGACTCGCTGGCCGCGCTGACCCTCATCCGGGACCACTTCGTACAGCCCACCGTCAACACGCCCCGGCCGGAATCCGTCTTCACCGCGGTCGGCAGCGGCGGCGAGGCCGTGCCCATCGCCGGCTTCGCGCCGACCGATGCCCAGCGGGCCCTGGCCGCCGCGATCGGCGACCCGCACGCGCTCGCCGCCGACCCGGCACCTCACGAGGTGACGCTGCACGGCGCCACCTACCGGGCGACCTCCGCCCGTCTGACGGACGGCAACTACCTGGTGTTCGCCACCTCCACCGACGCGCTGCACCAGGGCATCGCCAAGGCCCTCAGACTGGACCTGGGCGTCGGCACCCTGCTGCTGGCGCTGCTCGCCTGCCTGACGATGTTCAGCGTGCGCCGCCGGATGCGGCCGCTGGAGGACATGGTGGAGACCTCCTCGGCCATCGCCGAGGGCGACCTGACGCGGCGTGTGCCCTCCAGTCACCATCCCACCCAGGAGGTGGAGCAGCTGCGCGTCGCGCTGAACTCCATGCTGCACCAGGTGGAGTCGGCGTACCGCACGCGCGAGCGCAGCGCGGCCCAGCTGCGCCGCTTCGTCGCCGACGCCTCGCACGAGCTGCGCACCCCGCTGTCGGCGATACGCGGCTACCTCCAGCTGTACGAGAAGGGGATGCTGACCGAACCGGACGAGCGCGCACGCGCCTGGGACCGGATGAACGCCGAGGTGGACCGCATGGGTCGGCTCGTCGACGAACTGCTCACCCTGGCCCGCCTGGACCAGCGGCCGCGGCTGCGGCTGCGGAACGTCGACGTCGTCCGGCTGGTGCGGGACGCCGCCGAGGACCTGCGCGCACAGCAGCCGGAGCGGCCCGTGACGGTCGGCGCCGAGGGCGTCCTCCTCGTGCACGCAGACGAGTCGGGGCTGCGGCAGGTGCTCGGCAACCTGGTGGCCAACGTGCGCGTCCACACACCCGCCGGCGTTCCGGTGCGGCTCACCGCGGAGCGCGCCGACGGTGCCGTACGGCTGTGTGTGCGGGACAAGGGGCCGGGGCTGACCGAGGAGGACGCGGCGCGTGTCTTCGACCGCTTCTTCCGCGCGGGCGGCGGCGCGGGCAGCGGCCTCGGCATGGCCATCGTCCAGGGGGTGGCGGAAGCGCACGGCGGGCAGGTGGCCGTCCGCACGCGCCCCGGTGAGGGGTTCGCGGTGACGGTCACGCTGCCCGCGCAGGCCCGGTCGTAGCGATCAGATCCAGCCGAGCTTCCAGAGCCGGAAGATGCCCGTGCCGTCCGACAGGTACTGGCCGCCGCCGACGTCCTCGCTGCTGACCACGTACTCCTTGCGCTGCCACAGCGGGATCAGCGGCACATCGGTGGCGACGTTCGTCTGGAGGCTGCGGAAGTCCGTGGCGATCCGGCCCCGGTCGGCCAACTGCCGGGTGTCCCGGATGAGGCCGTCGACGGTCTTGCTGCTGTAGCCGGTGTTCATGGTGCTGTCGGTGCCGACGAGGGCGGAGCCGAAGGTGTCGGGGTCCGGGTAGTCGGCGACCCAGCCGACCGCGTACGCGTCGAGCTTGCCGCCCGCCCAGCGCTTCTGGAAGTCGGACCACTCGTAGCCCTTGGCGTCGACCTTGAACAGGCCGCTGGCCTCCAGCTGCCGCTTGAGCTCTTCGGCCTCCTCGCCTGCGGCGCCGCGCCCCTTGCCGTAGCCGTAGGTGAACCGCACCGGGATCGACACGCCGGCCTCGGTCAGCAACTCGCGGGCCTTCTCGGTGCTCTGCGCCGGGTAGGCGTCGAAGAACGCCGTGTTGTGGCCCGTGATGCCGGCCGGGATCAGCGAGTACAGCGCGTCCACGGTCCCGTCGTACACGGTGCTGGCCAGCTGCTCCCGGTTGATCAGCCAGGCGATGGCCTGCCGGACGCGGGTGTCGTGCAGCGGCGAGGAGGCACGGGTGTTGAGGTACAGGTTGCGGGTCTCGGCGCTGTCGGACACGGACACGCGCATCCTGGGGTCGCTCGGGTTGAGTCCGGCGAGGAGCTTCGGGGGCAGGTTGCGCGTGGCGACGTCGACCTGCTTGCCGCCCCAGGCCTTCTCGAGCTCGGCCGGGCTGTCGAAGTAGCGCAGTTCGACCGGTCGCCCGGTGCTGCTGATGGCGCCCTTGTAGGAGCCGTTCGGCGTCAGCTGCGCGCTCTTGTCCTTGGCGTATCCCTTGAGCCCGTACGGCCCGGTGCCGTCGACCGCGGTGCCGGTGCGCAGCCCGTTGGCGGGGTAGCGGGTGTGGTCGACGATGGAGCCGGCGCCCGTGGCCACCTTCAGCGGGAAGGTGGCGTCCGCGGCCGACAGGTGGAAGGTGACGGTCATGCCGCCGGCCTCCACCGAACCGAGGGTCGACAGCAGCGAGGCGGGGCCGACGTCGGAGTTGACCTTCTTGATGCGGTCGAACGAGAACTTCACGTCCTCGGCGTCCATCGCGCGTCCGCTGGGGAACTTGATGCCCTCGCGCAGTTCGCAGCGGTAGGTGCGCAGTCCGCTGCCGACGAAGCCGCAGCTCTTGGCCGCGTCCGGCACGGGCTGGACACCGCCCGGCTCGAAGGTCAGCAGGGACTGGAACACGTTGCTGAACAGTGCCCAGGAGCCCGCGTCGTACGCTCCCGCCGGATCCAGCGACGTGACGGCGTCCGTCGTGCCCACGACGATCGTCTTGCCATTGTCGTCCTTCGACGGCAGCAACTGCCAGCCGCCCACCCCCACGACCGCCAGCACGAGCAGCGTCGTGAGGATCCGCATGCGAACCGATCGCATCCGTACCCTCCCCAGGCCCCTTTTGGGCCCTTCTGCATATGCCACACACCTGAGTGGCGCCGTTACCTAATCACACACTTTTCGCCAGAGGGAAACCGGGTCTGGGGAGAATGCGAAGAAGTTACGAAGACTTGTTGTTCGAGTGTTTCGAGGGTGGTTCCGGGACTCCGGAAGGACTCTAGGCCTGCTTCGAGGCGAGCTGGACGACGGTGATGTCGGAGGGGGCGCCGACCCGTGTCGGCGGGCCCCACGCGCCCGCGCCGCGGCTGACGTACAACTGGGTGTCCCCGTAGCGCTCCAGGCCCGCGACGGTCGGGTTGGCGGCGGCCGCGAGGAGGCTGCCGGGCCAGAGCTGGCCACCGTGGGTGTGGCCGGAGAGCTGGAGGTCCACACCGTGCCGGACGGCCTCGTGGATCTGTACCGGCTGGTGGGCGAGCAGCACGCACGCGCGTGCCGTGTCGCGGTCGCCGAGCGCCCGCTCGAAGTCGGGGCCCTGCCCCTCGCTCTCGCCCCGTACGTCGTTGACGCCGGCCAGGTCGAAGGCGGGCATCTCGGTGCGCGCGTTCTCCAGGGGGTGCAGGCCGAGACGCCGCACCTCCTCCACCCACTGCTCGGCACCGGAGAAGTACTCGTGGTTGCCCGTGACGAAGTACGCCCCGTGCCGCGCCCGGAGCCCGGCCAGCGGTGCCGCCGCGGGCCCGAGGTCCTTCACGCTGCCGTCCACCAGGTCCCCGACGACGGCGATGAGGTCCGGCTGGGTCGCGTTGACCGTGTCGACGACCTTCTGCGCGAAGCCGCGTCCGAGGACGGGACCGAGGTGGACGTCACTGACGACGGCGATCCGGAACCCGTGCGCCGCCCGCGGCAGTTTCGCCAGCGGCACGGTGACCCGCTTCACCCGCGGCCCGCGCAGCACCCCGTAGGTCCCGTGTCCCACAGTCCCCAGGGCGACCGCGGCGGCGCCTCCGGCGACCACCCGGGACACGAACAGCCGCCGGCTGGGGAGGTCGCGCGGGGACGGCGGCGCGGCCTCCGCGGACGGGACCGGACGGCCGGGGGCCGGTGCGGCCTTGAGCCCGGGCTCGGGTTCGGCAGGACCGGCGGCCGCCGTCTTCGCCTCGTCCACCGCCAGACGACCGGAACCGGACTGCGTCTCGACGGCGGGGAGCGGCACACGGCTGAGCACCGGCTCGGCCGCGGACGACGGCTCCGCGGCGAACGACGGCTCCACGACGGAGGGTGACTCGTCGGCGGACCGCGCCTCAGCGGTCCGCGTCTCGCGCGCGGGCGCCTGCGCGGCGGAGAGCGGGCCACCCGGATCGGGGGCGGGTTCCCTGGGCCGAGCGGGCAGGAAACGGCGCAGGACCGGTCGGAGGGGCTCGGTCGCCAGGGTGGCCAGCAACAGGTACAGCACCAGGGCGAGCCAGAGGAAGCCGGGCCAGGCCAGGGTGCGCTGGAGCCAGAAGGGGGCCCCGGCGCGTTCGGCGACGAGGGCCCCGACGGCCAGGAGCCAGCCGCCCGCGATCAGGACCGCGCCCGCGCGGCGCGCCCGACCGGGACCGCGGGTGGTGTCACGGAACAGGCGGCGCCACAGGTACCAGTTGGCCGCCACCACCCCGGTGACCACGAGCAGCGCCACGAGCACGAGGACGACCACCATGCCGCCTGTTCCTTCCGCCTGTTGCCTGTGCCGGCCCCTGCCCCTGCCAAAGGCCCCGTGGAGCTGTCCGGAACGCTACGACGTCCGGCGCAGTGCGCGCAGTCCGCGCAACCCGATGACCCCGATGACCGTCCCCAATACGAAGGAGACGACGGCGAGCGCCAGGTGCACCCAGAAGTACGCCGTCGGCTGCCCGTGGTCGAACGCGAGACCGCTGCCGTCCTTGACGAGATTCTTGACGAAAGTGACCCAGATGACCCAGCTCCACACCCCGAAGGCGAGCAGGAACCAGGAGACGGGGCGGCTGAGCTTCATACGTTCAGTATCGCTGTCCGGGGCCCGGCTCCGCGTCCGGGGTGGGAGGCCGGGAGGGACGTCACTGCCCGCGCCCTGTACGTTTCCGACCGTGCCCGCACCCAATAAGATCATCAGGCGATCGCCGGTGGTCACTTCCGCCACCCTGCTGTCCGCGCTGTCCGTGTTGTCCGTTCCGCTGGCCGCGCCCCCCGCTCTCGCAGCGCCGGTCCCGTCGGCCGCGCCCCCGGCCCGGATGTCCACCGTGGGCGGCGCCCGCCTGGGACTGCCCGGCACACAGGTCGACCTGGGCGACGGCGCGCCCGTGCTGCCCAAGGACCTCTCCGCGCGCTCCTGGATCGTGGCCGACGCCGAGTCCGGCGCGGTGCTCGCCGCGCACAACGCGCACTGGCGGCTGCCTCCGGCCAGCACGCTGAAGATGCTGTTCGCCGACACCGTGCTGCCGAAGTTCCCCCGGACGCAGACGCACAAGGTCGCCCCGGCCGATCTGGCCGACGTGGGCGCCGGGTCCAGCCTGGTCGGCATCAAGGAGAAGGAGACCTACACGGTCCACGACCTGTGGCTGGGCGTCTTCCTGCGCTCCGGCAACGACGCCGTGCACGTGCTCTCCGCGATGAACGGCGGGGTAGGGCCGACCGTGGAGGACATGAACGCGCACGCGCAGGAACTCCAGGCGCTCGACACGCACGTGGTGAGCCCGGACGGCTACGACGCCAAGGACCAGGTCTCGTCGGCGTACGACCTCACGCTGTTCGCCCGCTCGGGGATGCAGAAGAAGGACTTCCGCGAGTACTGCTCGACCGTGCGGGCGTCGTTCCCGGGCGAGACGAAGAAGAACAAGAAGGGCAAGACCTCCCGCGGCTCCTTCGAGATCCAGAACACCAACCGGCTGCTGAGCGGCGACTACGACGTCTCGGTCTACCAGGGCATCGCGGGCGTGAAGAACGGCAACACCACCCACGCGGGAGCCACCTTCACCGGAGTCGCCGAGCGCGACGGCAGGGTGCTGCTCGTGACCGTGATGAACCCGGAGAAGAAGGACCACAACGAGGTCTACAAGGAGAGCGCCAAGCTCTTCGACTGGGGCTTCGCCTCCCTGGACAAGGCGCGCCCGGTGGGTGAGCTGGTGCCGCCCAGGAGCGCCGCCCAGGCGAAGAGCCGGCCGGCCACCGGGCCCTCCGCGGGCCGGACCGACGGCGGCTCGTCCCCCGCGGCCGAGGCGAGCGCGTCCGACGGGAACGGCTCCAGCGGGGTGGGGATCGCCCTCGGGGTCGCCGGTGGCGCGCTGGCGCTGCTCGCGGCCGGCGTCTTCCTGGTCAACCGCCGCTGGCCGCTGCCGGACCTGATGCGCCGCCGGACCCGCCCCTGAGATCGACGGCCCGGCCGTCGTCGCCGCCCCCGTCCTCGCCGGACGCGCCGTTCCCCTCGCCCGTACCGCTCTGCGTCGCCGTCCAGGCGGCGCAGTACAGGACCAGCTTGGACGTGAAGTTGATCCACAGCAGCAGGGCGACGGGGACCCCGAAGGCGCCGTACATGCTCTTCGCCGCCACCCCCTGGATGTAGCCGCTCAGCAGCAGCTTCAGCAGTTCGAAGCCGACCGCGCCGAGCAGCGCGGCGACCAGCAGCCGGTGGCGTGGCGGCTCGACGCCGGGCAGCAGGGTGAGGACGTACAGCAGCACCAGGAAGTCGGCCAGTACGGCGACCGCGAACGCGATGATCCGCAACAGGACGCTGCCCCAGCCCTGTTCGGCGAGCCCGATCTGCCGGGAGAGATAGCCGACGGCGGCCGAGGCGACGGTGGACACGGCGAGCGTGACCAGCATCGCGCCACCGAGGCCGATCAGGACACCCGCGTCCTTCACCCTGCTCATCAGCGGGTTCTCCTCCGGGTCGGGCAGTTCCCAGACCGCGCGCAGGCAGTCCCGCATCTGGCCGACCCAGTTGATGCCGGTCAGCAGCAGGACGGCACCGGCGATGAGCCCGACCGTCCCGGCGTTCTGCACCAGGGCGCTGATGTCCAGCTGCCTGCCCAGGCCCGGGAACTGCTGGACGATCTTGTCCTGGAGCGTGTGCTGCCGCTGCGGACTGAGCGTGGCGGCGCCGATGGCGGCGGCCACCGTCAGCAGCGGGAACAGCGCGATGAAGCTGATGAACGTCATGGCGGCGGCCAGTCGCGACCACTTGACCCGGTCCAGACGCTCGTACGACCGCCACGCGTGCGTGGTCATCAGGCGGGCCACCCATGGCCCGACGACGGGGAGCTTCTTCAGCCAGTCCATGATCGGACTGTGCCCGCTCGGCGGCCACGTGAACACCGCGTTTCTGCGTCAAAACACGCATAACCGGACGATACAGTCGTCAGCCGTGAAGGATGCCTCCGGTCTCTCTCGTCTCCCCCGGTCCCTGCTCGTCCTCGGCGGCACCTCCGAGATCGCCCTGGCCACCGTGCGCCGTCTGATCGCGCGCCGCACCCGCACCGTGTGGCTGGCGGGCCGCCCGTCACCGGCCCTGGAGGAGGCGGCCGCGCATCTGCGCGGCCTGGGAGTGGAGGTGCGCACCGCCCCCTTCGACGCGCTCGACTGCGCGTCCCACGAGACCGTCCTCGGCAAGGTCTTCGCCGAAGCCCGTATCGACCTGGTGCTGCTGGCCTTCGGCGTCCTCGGCGACCAGGCGTACGACGAACGGGCGCCGCTGAACGCGGTCCGGGTCGCGCAGACCAACTACACGGGGGCGGTGTCCGCGGGGCTGGTGGCCGGGATGGCCCTGCAGAACCAGGCGCACGGCTCGCTGGTGGTGCTCTCCTCGGCCGCCGGTGAACGCGCCCGCCGCGCGGACTTCATCTACGGCTCCAGCAAGGCCGGTCTGGACACCTTCACCCAGGGCCTGGGCGACGCGCTGTACGGCACCGGGGTGCACGTCATGGTCGTACGCCCCGGGTTCGTACGTTCGAGGGCGACCGCCGGCCGCGAGGCCGAACCCTTCACCGTCACCCCGGAGCAGGTCGCCACCGCCGTCGAACTCGGCCTGCGCAGACGCTCGGAGACGGTGTGGGTGCCCGGTGTGCTCCGGGTGGTGACGTCCGTAGTGCGGCATCTGCCGCGCGCGGTCTTCCGGCGGCTGCCGCTGTAACCGCGGCTTCGGCGGCTCTGTTCGCCACGGAGCGGGCCCGTCCCTGCCGGGCGGGCGGCGTGCCTACGGAGGCGGCACGCCCACCGGGGGGCGGCGTGCCTACCTGGCGGGCAGCGTGCCGCGGTCCGCGGGAGCCGCCTGCGGGGGCACCACCGCACTGCCGCCGAAGCCGAACTCCCGCAGTTTGCGCCACACCCCGTCGGCGCCCTGTTCGTGCAGGGCGAACCCGGTGCACGGCCACTCGGCCTCGTACTCGGCGAGCTCCTCGAAGGCGAGGTCCATCGCCGCGTCGTCGATGCCGTGCGCCACCGTCACATGCGGGTGGTAGGGGAACTGGAGTTCGCGCGCCACGGGCCCGGAGGCGTCGCGGACCTGCTTCTGCAGCCACGCGCACGCCTCGGCGCCCTCGACGACCCGTACGTAGACCACCGGGGACAGCGGCCGGAAGGTGTCCGTGCCGGACAGCCGCATGGTGAAGGGGCGCCCGGCCGCGGCCACCTCCGTCAGATGGGCCTCGACGACCGGCAGCTCCGCGGACTCGACCTCCGTCGGCGGCAGCAGGGTGACGTGCGTGGGGATGCCGTGAGCCGCGGCGTCGCCGAAGCCCGCGCGCCGCTGCTGGAGCAGGCTGCCGTGGGGCTCCGGGACCGCGATCGACACGCCGATCGTTACGGTCCCCACGTCGTCTCCTTCGTCGTGCCGGATGGGTCTTCTGTTTCGTTCTCAGCCGTTTCGTCACCGCCGTCCGGCTATGACTGTACGACCACGGCACCGTTGTGGGCAGGCGCAGCCACAGTGATGTGCAGCGCTCTGCCCGGACGGCGCGCGTGTGCGGTGGTGCGCCTCAGTGCTTGGCGGGCAGGAAACCCACCCGCTCGTACGCCTGGGAGAGGGTCTCCGCGGCGACCGCGCGCGCCTTCTCCGCGCCCTTGGCCAGGATCGAGTCCAGGGTCTCCGGGTCGTCCAGGTACTGCTGGGTCCGCTCCCGGAACGGCGTCACGAACTCGACCATGACCTCGGCGAGGTCCGTCTTGAGCGCACCGTAGCCCTTGCCGGCGTACTTCTCCTCCAGTTCGCCGATACCCGCCCCGGTCAGCGTCGAATAGATCGTCAGGAGGTTGCTGACGCCCGCCTTGGTCTCCGGGTCGTAGCGGACGACGGTGTCGGTGTCCGTGACCGCGCTCTTGACCTTCTTGGCGGTGGCCTTCGGATCGTCCAGCAGATTGATGAGGCCCTTCGGCGTGGACGCCGACTTGCTCATCTTGATCGTCGGGTCCTGGAGGTCGTAGATCTTCGCCGTCTCCTTGAGGATGTACGCGCCCGGGACGGTGAAGGTCCGGCCGAAGCGGCCGTTGAAACGCTCGGCGAGGTCGCGGGTGAGTTCGATGTGCTGGCGCTGGTCCTCGCCCACCGGCACCTCGTTGGCCTGGTAGAGCAGGATGTCGGCGACCTGGAGGATCGGGTACGTGAACAGGCCGACAGAGGTCCGGTCGGCGCCCTGCTTGAGGGACTTGTCCTTGAACTGGGTCATGCGGCCGGCCTCGCCGAAGCCGGTGAGGCAGTTCATGACCCAGGCGAGCTGGGCGTGCTCGGGGACGTGGCTCTGGACGAACAGCGTGCAGCGGGCCGGGTCCAGCCCCGCGGCCAGGAGCTGGGCGGCGGCGAGCCGGGTGTTGGCACGCAGCTCGGCCGGTTCCTGCGGGACCGTGATCGCGTGCAGGTCGACGACCATGTAGAAGGCGTCGTGGGTCTCCTGAAGGGCCACCCACTGACGGACGGCGCCGAGGTAATTGCCGAGGTGGAACGATCCGGCGGTGGGCTGGATTCCGGAGAGCACGCGGGGTCGGTCAGTCGCCATGCTCACCATTCTCTCAGGTACGGGGGCCCGATCCGGAACCGGCTGGAAACAGGTGGGAACCGAATCGTCCCGCGCGGTGTAACAAGGGTGTGAGAACGCGGGAGGGGGGCCGCATCGTCGATGAGGCCGCGGTGATCGCACGCGTACGCGCCGGAGAGCCGGAGGCGTACGCGGAGCTGGTGCGGGCCCATACGGGCATCGCGCTCAGGGCGGCCACCGCGCTCGGGGCGGGGGCGGACGCGGAGGACGTGGTGCAGCAGGCCTTCGTCAAGGCGTACTGCGCCCTGGGCCGGTTCAGGGACGGCTCGTCCTTCAAGCCGTGGCTGCTGTCGATCGTCGCCAATGAGACGAGGAACACAGTGCGCGCCGCGGCCCGGCGGCGCACGCTCGCCGGCCGGGAGGCGGCGTTCGTGGGGGCCGAGCCGCTGATACCGGAGTCGGCGGATCCCGCAATGGCGACGCTGCGCACGGAGCGCCGCGCCGCCCTGCTGGCCGCGCTGGAACAGCTGAGCGAGGAGCACCGTCTGGTCGTCACCTACCGCTATCTGCTGGAGATGGACGAGTCGGAGACCGCCCAGGCCCTGGGCTGGCCCCGCGGCACGGTGAAGTCCCGTCTCAACCGCGCCCTGCGCAAGCTGGGCCGGCTGCTGCCGGACGTCCGGTCCCGGGAAGGAGGTGAGGAGCGTGCGTGAACAGGAGGGGGCGGGGACCCCCGGGCTGCCGGAGGAGCTGCGCGCGCTCGGGCGGTCGCTGGACGCGCCCGGGGCGGCGGGTCCGGCGGCGGGATCCGAGTCGATGGTGGAGCGGGTCCTTCAGCAGATACTGGCCGATCAGGTGCCGGTCCCGGTGGCCGAGCCGGCGGGCGCCGGTGAGCGGCTGCGGGCGGTGCGGCGCTGGACGCGGACGCGATGGCGTTCGCTGACGGCGGCCCTGTGCGGCCTGCTGACGGTCCTCGCGCTCACTCCCCCGGTGCGGGCGGCGGTCCTCGACTGGTTCGGCTTCGCCGGCGTCGAGGTGCGGTACGACCCGTCGGCGATGCCCTCACCCGGCGCCGAGGTTCCCGGCTGCGGCCGCTCGCTGTCCCTGGAGCAGGCCCGGCGGCAGGCCGGTTTCGAGCCCCTGGTGCCGGACGCGCTCGGCGTGCCGGACGCGGTGACGGTGACCGACGAGCCGCGGGGGCGGTTCCTGGTGACCCTGTGCTGGCACGAACAGGGTCGGACGATACGGCTCGACGAGTTCCCGGAGCGGCTGGACGTCAGCTTCGTCAAGAGCCTGCGGGAACCACCGGAGTGGATCCCGCTGGACACGACGTCGGCCGATGGCGTTCAGGACACCGCCCTGTGGTTCCCGAAGCCGCATCTGCTCGGCTTCTGGCTGATGGACGCCGACGGCCACCGCTTCACCCGGAGCGAGCGAACCGCCGGTCCGACCCTGCTGTGGATGCGCGGGAGGGGCGACGACGCCGTGACGCTCCGGCTGGAGGGAGTGGCGTCGAAGGCGCGCGCGACGCGGATCGCCCGGTCGGACGTGCTGGAGTCCGGGACTTCCGGGCGGCCTTCGGCTAGGCGAACCTGACCGGACAGGTTGGTGACGCGGGGTGGGAACCCGGGCCGGCCGGGCGGTGTACCAGAAGTGATGCGCGGCCCGGGGCGGGCCGCGCCGGATTCGGCCGGTGGGGGTTCGGATGGGCAGGTGGAGGGTTCGTGAACTGACCGCGCTCATGGGCGCGTTGACGACGGTGCTCGCCGTGATGGTGTGGGGCGCGTCCTCCGCGGCGGCGGGCGGTCCGACCAGTGTGCTGGTGACCTCTCCGCAGAGCGGGGAGGCCGGCGCGCTGTACTACTCCGCGAAGGAGTACGGGCAGTTGGAGAGGCTCCTGGGCCCGGCGGGCTCGGGCAGCCGCGACAAGCCGCCCGAGGCCGACCTGGTCCATGCCCGGCAGATCAACGTGACCTGGCTGGCGCACGACATATCACCGTGGCGACTCGACCGGGTCTTCCCGGTGACCGGCGAAAGCGCCGTCTGGATCCACACGGCGGCGAACGTGCCCGAGTCCATGAACGGCTACTGGCACCGTGCCGAGCAGCCGGCCCGGCTGCGTGCCCTGCTCGCGAAGCTGGGCGTGATGGGCAAGGCCCCGGCCTCGAGCCAGGGGTACACCGGTATCTTCCCGGCGCCGTGGCAGGCGGAGACGGCCGCGCCGGAGACCACTACGCCGGACGCCACCGGACCCGACGCGGACGAGGGGACGCAGACGGTGCGGGTGAGTGTGCCGGCCGCGCGTGGCGACGGCGCCGACTGGTGGTGGGCGATACCGGGTGCGGCGGGCGGGGCGGTGCTCGCGCTGGTGCTGCGGCCCTTCGCTTCGAGGCTTCCGCTCGACCGCCTGCGGCGGGAGCGGGACCAGGGGCCCCGGCAGGAGTTGCGGGACGTGTAGGGCGCGTGCCGAGGACGAGAGACGTGCGTGGGAGGACGGAGGGGGCGGTCGGATGGCACTGCGCGGCGGGCGCTCGGCGCCATGGCTGATCCCGGTGCTGGCGGTGGCGGTGGTCGGAGTGGGGGTGCTGCTGTGCGGGGTGTCGCCGGTCGCGGCGGCCGCGGACGGGGGCGGTGCGCCGCGGGCGCCCGATGTGGCCCTGGTCGTCGCGGGCGGCTCGGGGCGGACCAGGGCGTTGCGCGTGGGCGATCGCGACTTCGCCCTGCTCCGGGAGTTGCTGCGCCCGGCGTACACGGGGACGGAGCCGGTGCCGGACGCCTGGGCACAGGGGCGGCATCCAGGGGTGCGGGTGACCGTGGTGTGGGGGCTGACCGGAGTCGGGGGGTGGCCGGTGACGAGCAGGCCACCGGGAGGGGATGTGGCCGTGGAGCGGCAGGACCAGTTGATCGTGGCGGAGGACGGCACACCGTGGGTGCGCTCGGACCTGGCCCCGGACGTGGAGGACGACGACATCCGCTGGCACCGGACGTCGCGGGACCTGTACGAGCGGCTGGCCCGCACGGGGTTGCTGGGTGACACGGACGGTGCGCCGTCCGGCAATGCTCCGGGCGGCAGTCCGGGCGGCCGGGGTGATCAATTGTGGTGGGCGGCCGGCGGGCTGGCCGCCGGGGCCGGCGGCACGCTGCTGATATGCCGCGCGGCGGCCCGGCGCGGTGCCGGGCCGCCGCGGGAGGAACCACGACAGGAGCTGATCGAACTGTGAGCCTGTGACTTGTGAGCCCTGTGCCCTGTGCGTCCTGGGCCCTGTGCCCTGTGAGTCCCCGTGTTCTGTGAGCCCTGTGACTTGTGAGTCCCGTGCGGGGACGGATCAGCCGAGGTCGATCTCCGGGTAGAGGGGGAAGCCCGCGACGAGGTCCGTGGCCCGGTGGGAGATCTCGTCCGCGATCTTCGGGTCGAGGACGTGCTGGGCCTTGGACGGGGTGCCCTTGCCGGTGGTGCCGGGCTCGGTGGCCGTCAGGACGCGGTCGATCAGGCCGGCGACCTCGTCCATCTCGGCGGTGCCCAGACCACGGGTGGTCAGCGCGGGGGTTCCGATGCGGATGCCGGAGGTGTACCAGGCGCCGTTGGGGTCGGCCGGGATCGCGTTGCGGTTGGTGACGATGCCGGACTCGAGCAGGGCGGCCTCGGCCTGGCGGCCGGTGAGGCCGTAGGAGGAGGCGACGTCGATCAGGTTGAGGTGGTTGTCGGTGCCGCCGGTGACAAGGGTGACCCCCCGGCGCGTCAGGCCCTCGGCCAGGGCACGGGAGTTGTCGACGATGCGCTGGGCGTAATCCTGGAAGGAGGGCTGCCGGGCCTCGGCCAGGGCGACCGCCTTGGCGGCCATGACGTGCGGAAGGGGGCCGCCGAGGACCATCGGGCAGCCCCGGTCGACCTGGTCCTTGAGGGAGTCGTCGCACAGGACCATGCCGCCGCGCGGGCCGCGCAGGGACTTGTGGGTGGTGGTGGTGACGATCTGCGCGTGCGGGACCGGGTCGAAGTCGCCGGTGAGGACCTTGCCGGCGACCAGGCCCGCGAAGTGGGCCATGTCGACCATGAGCGTGGCGCCCACCTCGTCGGCGATCTCGCGCATGATGCGGAAGTTCACCAGGCGCGGGTAGGCGGAGTAGCCCGCGACGATGATCAGCGGCTCGAACTCGCGGGCGGAGGCGCGCAGGGCCTCGTAGTCGAGGAGGCCCGTGGCCGGGTCGGTGCCGTAGGAGCGCTGGTCGAACATCTTCCCGGAGATGTTCGGGCGGAAGCCGTGGGTGAGGTGTCCGCCGGCGTCCAGGGACATGCCGAGCATGCGCTGGTTGCCGAAGGCCTGGCGCAGTTCGGCCCAGTCCGCCTCGGAGAGGTCGTTGACCTGGCGGACCCCGGCCTTCTCCAGGGCGGGGGCCTCCACGCGCTGGGCGAGGACGGCCCAGAAGGCGACGAGGTTGGCGTCGATGCCGGAGTGCGGCTGGACGTAGGCGTGGCGGGCGCCGAAGAGTTCCTTGGCGTGCTCGGCGGCCAGCGACTCGACGGTGTCGACGTTGCGGCAGCCGGCGTAGAAGCGGCGGCCGATGGTGCCCTCGGCGTACTTGTCGCTGAACCAGTTACCCATGGCCAGCAGGGTGGCCGGGGAGGCGTAGTTCTCGGAGGCGATCAGCTTGAGCATCTCGCGCTGGTCGGCGACCTCCTGGCCGATGGCGTCGGCCACGCGCGGCTCGACGGCGCGGATCACGTCGAGGGCGGCGCGGAAGGCGGTGGACTCGTTGGACAGGGGCGCGGTGTTCTCAGGCATCGGGACCTCCGGACGTGGCGTCGGCGTTCACGTTACGGCCCAGGCGCACGGCACACTTTCCGCTCGGGCCGCTCCCCGATGGTCGGTCCCATCCCAGCGCGCCAGTCACGGCCCGTCGTCAGCCTACCGGGCGCACCCCACGGCGCAGTTCCCGCGTCCGCCATGCGAGCGAGGATAGGAAGGAGGACAACCTCCCCTCCCCGGGAGGCGACCCTCGTCCTCGGGAGCCGCCGTGACCGCCACGGAAGACCTCATCGCCACCGCCGACGCCCACAGTGCGCACATCTACCACCCGCTGCCCGTGGTGATCGCCACGGCGGAGGGCGCGTGGATGACGGACGTGGAGGGCCGCCGGTACCTCGATCTGCTGGCCGGCTACTCGGCGCTGAACTTCGGGCACCGCAACCGGCGGCTGATCGAGGCGGCCGAGGCGCAGCTGGAGCGGGTGACACTGACCTCGCGGGCCTTCCACCACGACCGGTTCGCGGCGTTCTGCGAAGAGCTGGCGCAGCTGTGCGGAATGGAGTCGGTGCTCCCGATGAACACGGGCACCGAGGCGGTGGAGACGGCCGTGAAGACGGCCCGGAAGTGGGGCTACCGGGTCAAGGGCGTGCCCGCGGAGATGGCGAAGATCGTGGTCGCGGGCAACAACTTCCACGGCCGGACGACGACGATCATCAGCTTCTCCACCGACCCGGAGGCCAGGGCGGACTTCGGGCCGTACACGCCGGGCTTCGAGATCGTGCCGTACGGGGACCTCACGGCGATGCGGTCGGCGATGACGGAGAACACGGTCGCCGTGCTGCTCGAGCCGATCCAGGGCGAGGCGGGGGTGCTGGTGCCGCCGGCCGGTTATCTGCCGGCGGTGCGGGAGCTGGCACGGGAGCGCAACGTGCTGTTCGTCGCCGACGAGATCCAGTCGGGGCTCGGGCGCACCGGCCGTACCTTCGCGTGCGAGCACGAGGGGGTGGTGCCGGATGTGTACGTGCTCGGGAAGGCGCTGGGCGGCGGGATCGTGCCGGTGTCGGCGGTGGTGTCCTCGCGGGAGGTGCTCGGCGTGTTCGGGCCGGGCGAGCACGGGTCGACGTTCGGCGGGAACCCGCTGGCGTGCGCGGTGGCGCTGGAGGTGATCGCGATGCTGCGCTCGGGCGAGTTCCAGGCACGGGCCGCGGAGCTGGGCGAGCATCTGCACCGCGAGCTGGAGCGGCTGGCCGGCACGGGCCGGGTGCGGGCGGTGCGCGGACGCGGGCTGTGGGCGGGCGTGGACGTCGACCGGTCGCTGGGGACCGGCCGGGAGATCGCCCGGAAGCTGATGGACCGGGGCGTCCTGGTGAAGGACAGCCACACCTCGACGATCCGGATCGCCCCGCCGCTGGTGATCGGCAAGGAGGACCTGGACTGGGGGCTGGCCCAGCTGCGGGCGGTGCTCGGCGCGTAGCGGGGTGACGCGGAGTCCGGCCGGAGCCGGTGGTGCGTGCGGCCGGATCGGGCGGCGCGCGGATCGACCGCTCCCCTAAAGTCGCTTCGTGCTCTTCGGAATGGTGTGCGCGCTCGGCGCGGCGGTGTGTTTCGGCACGGCGACGGTTCTCCAGGCCATCGCCGCGCGCGCCGCGGCGGACACCGGCGGGGGCGGGGAGGCGGCGCTGCTGCTGCGCGCGGTGCGGCAGTGGCGGTACCTGGCGGGCCTGGGCCTGGACGGCCTCGGGTTCCTGCTCCAGATCGCGGCCCTGCGCTCACTGCCGATCTACGTGGTCGGCGCGGCCCTCGCCGCCAGCCTCGCGGTGACGGCGGTGACCGCGTCCCGGCTGCTGCGGGTGCGGCTGAGCGGGGTGGAGTGGTCGGCGGTGGGCGTCGTCTGCGCCGGTCTGGCCATGCTGGGGCTGGCCTCGGGCACGGAGGGCCGCGAGGACGGCTCGGCGGCGCTGAGGTGGGCGATGCTCGGGGCGGCGCTGGCCGTGCTGCTGCTCGGAGCGCTCGCCGGCCGCCTGCCCGAACGCGTCCGTGCCCTGCTGCTGGGCCTGGGCGCGGGCTTCGGGTTCGGCGTGGTCGAGGTGGCGGTGCGGCTGATCGACTCGCTCGCCCCGTCGGCGCTGTTCACCAACCCTGCGGCCTACGCCCTGCTGCTCGGCGGCGGAGCCGCCTTCCTGCTGCTGACCTCGGCCCTCCAGCGCGGTTCGGTGACCACGGCCACCGCGGGCATGGTCATCGGCGAGACGATCGGCCCGGCGGCGATCGGGGTGGTGTGGCTGGGCGACCGCACCCGCGAGGGCCTGGCCTGGCTCGCGGTGCTCGGCTTCGCGGTGGCGGTGGCGGGCGCCCTGGCGCTGGCGCGGTTCGGGGAGGCGCCGGCCGAGGAAGGACCGGTCGCGAAGGTGCCTGCCGAAGAGGGGTGACCACCGCCCGACGGGCCGCCCGACGGGTCGTCAGGGCAGCACCCGGCACAGGGCGTCCAGGGCCGCCGCCCACGCGTGGTCCGGTGGGGTGCCGTAGCCGACGACCAGGGCGTCCAGCGGTGCCACGGCGGCCTGCTCGTGGCGGAAGCGGGACAGTCCGTGGAGGGCGAGGCCCTGCCAGGCGGCCGCCTGGACCACCGCGGCTTCGGTGCCGGGCGGCAGGCGCAGCACGGCGTGCAGTCCGGCGGCGATGCCGGTGGGGCGGACGTCGGGCGCGCGGGTGGCGAGGGCCTCGACCAGGGTGTCGCGGCGGCGGCGGTAGCGCAGGCGGGCCGAGCGCACATGGCGGTCGTAGGCGCCGGAGGTGATGAACTCCGCGAGCGTCAGCTGGTCCAGCACCCCGCAGGTGTCGGAGGGCCCCTTGGCGGCCGTGGCCTCCGCCATGAGGGACGGGGGCAGCGCCATCCAGGCCAGGCGCAGGCCGGGGGCCAGGGACTTGCTCGCCGTGCCCAGGTAGACCACGCGGTCGGGGTCCAGTCCCTGGAGCGCGCCGACGGGCTGGCGGTCGTAGCGGAACTCGCCGTCGTAGTCGTCCTCCAGGATCAGGCCGCCGGTGCGCCGGGCCCAGTCCGTCACGGCCGCGCGCCGGTCGGGGTGCAGGGGCACGCCCATCGGGAACTGGTGGGCGGGGGTGAGCAGGACCGCTCCGGGGCCGCTCAGTTCGCCGGTGACCGTGCCGAGTTCGTCGAAGGGCAGGGGGCGGGTGCGCAGGCCCGTGCGGGCCAGGAGGTCCCAGTGCACGTCGAGGCCGTACGACTCGACGGCGACCGTGGTGACGCCGCGGGCCCGCAGCACCGTGCCGAGGATCCGCAGCCCGTGTGAGAAGCCCGCGCACACCAGCAGGTGGTCGGGGTCGGTGCGGACGCCCCGGACCCGGGCGAGATGACCGGCCAGCGCGGTGCGCAGTTCGGGCCGGCCGCGCGGGTCGCCGTAGCCGAGGGCGTGGTGGGGGGCGGCGGCCAGGGCGCGGCGGGCGGCCTTGAGCCACTGGGTGCGGGGGAAGGAGGCGAGGTCCGGGGTGCCGGGGACGAGGTCGTGGACGGGGCAGGGGCGTTCGCGCGGGTGACGGACCGCGCCGGTCTGCCGGACGTCCGCGCTCGGCGACGGCCCGAACGGCGAGGCGGGTGCCCCCATGGCCACACGCGTGCCCGAGCCCTGGCGGGCGGTGAGCCAGCCCTCGGCGACCAGGTCGCCGTAGGCATCGGCGACCGTGTTGCGGGCGATGCCCAGGTCGGCGGCGAGGGTCCGGGAGGAGGGCAGCCTGGTTCCGGGGACCAGACGGCCGGTGCGGACCGCCTCGCGCAGGGCGTCGGTGAGGCCGCGGCGCACGCCGGGACCGGCCGGTTCCAGATGCAGGTCGATGCCGAGAGTGGCCCATGATTCCGCCATGGAAATGGACCATACTCCTGGGCTGCTTCGCTCATAGGGTCGGGCATATGGCTAGGACGACGAACACCGGCGAACACACGGACACCATCGAAGGCGCCCCCGCGTACGCGCCCGAGCACGAGCCCCGTATGCAGTGGGCCAAGCACGCCCCCGAGGTCTACAGGGCGATGGTCCGGCTGGACGCGGCCGCGGGACAGGGCCTGGACCCGCGGCTGCGCGAGCTGGTCAAGATCCGCGCCTCGCAGCTGAACCACTGCGCGTTCTGCCTGGACATGCACACCAAGGACGCGCTCGCGGCCGGCGAGAGCGTGGAGCGGATCGTGCAGCTCGGCGCCTGGGAGGAGTCGCGGCACTTCTACACGGAGAAGGAACTCGCGGCGATCGAGCTGACCGAGGCCGTCACGGTCCTCACCGACGGCTTCGTGCCGGACGAGGTGTACGAGAGGGCCGCCGCGCACTTCGAGGAGGCCGAGCTGGCCCACTTGATCGCCTCGATCACGGTGATCAACGCCTGGAACCGGTTCGGTGTGACGGCCCGCGCGGTCCCGGGCCACTACACGCCGGGGCAGTACAAGTGACGACCCCGGTCCAGGGGCCGGCCGGGCCCCTGGACCGGGAGGCCCGGCGGGCCCCGTCCTCGTTCAGGGCAGCCACGCCTTCCACGTGGACCGGTGGCCGTCCACCCACTTCGCCGCCGCCTCGGCGGGGGTGAGCTTCTGGTCGGCGATCATCAGGGAGACCTCGTTCTGGTCCTCGGTGGTCCACTTGAACTTCTTCAGGAAGGCGGCCGCCGCGCCGCCGGACCGGGCGAAGTCGGCGTTGAGGTACTTGCGCAGCGCCGTGTGCGGGTAGGCGCAGGCGACCTTGGCCGCGTCCGCGTCGCAGCCCTCCTCGTACGGCGGCAGGCGCACCTCCGTCATGGGGACCTTCTCGAACAGCCACTGCGGCGCGTACCAGTACGTGAGGAAGGCCTTCTTCTCCTTGGCGAACTGCTTGATCTGGGTGATCTGCGCCGCCTCGGAACCGGCGAAGACCACCTGGTAGTTCAGGTTCAGGTTCTTCACCAGCGCCTTGTCGTTGGTGACGTAGGACGGGGAGCCGTCCATCAGCTGGCCCTTGCCGCCGCTCTCCGCGGTGCGGAAGAGCGGGGCGTACTTGTCGAGGTTCCTCCAGTCCGTGATGTCCGGGTACCTCTTGGCGAGGTACGTCGGGACGAACCAGCCGATGTGCCCGGTCACTCCGAGGTCGCCGCCCCGCGCGATGGTCTTCTTGTCGTCGACGTAGCGCTTCTCCTGGTCGGGGTGGCCCCAGTCCTCCAGGATCGCGTCGACGCGGCCCTGGCTGAGCGCGTCCCAGGCGGGGACCTCGTCGACCTGGACGGTGTCGACGCGGTAGCCCAGCTCGTGTTCGAGGAGGTACTGGGCGACGGCCACGTTGGCCTGCGCGCCGACCCAGGACTGCACGGACAGGGTCACGGTCTTCGAGCCCCGCGCGCCCGCGAACGGCGAGGTCTGCCGGGTCATGTCGGCGGCGCCGCAGCCGCTGGTCAGCGCCAGCACCGCGACGGCGGCGGTGAGAGTCGTACGGCGTCCCATGTCACGCTCCCTTCCTGGTGCGGCGGCCGGTCGGCTGCGTCACCCGGTCGAGCATCAGGCCGAGGCAGACGATCGCCGCGCCGGCGACCAGGCCGGTCGCCAGGTCGCCCTGGGCGAGGCCGAAGACCACGTCGTAGCCGAGCGCGCCGCCGCCGACCAGGCCGCCGATGATGACGACGGCGAGGACGAGCACCACGCCCTGGTTGACGGCGAGCAGCAGCGCCGGGCGGGCGAGCGGCAGTTGCACCTGGCGGAGCTGCTGGCCGCTGGTCGCGCCGAGGGAGCGGGCGGATTCCAGGGCCGCCGGGTCGACCTGGCGCAGACCTTGCGCGGTGATCCGGACGACCGCGGGCAGGGCGTAGACGACGGCCGCGGCGACGGCCGGGGCGCGGCCCACGCCGAACAGCGCGACCACCGGGATCAGGTACACGAACTGCGGCATCGTCTGGAAGACGTCGAGGACCGGGCGCAGCAGCTTCTCGAAGCGGTCGCTGCGGGCGGCGGCGACGCCGGTCGCGAAGCCGAGCACGAGGGTGACGGCGACGGCCGCCAGCACCTGGGACAGGGTGTCCAGGGACGGCTTCCACACGCCGAGCACACCGATGGCGGCCATGGCGAGGACGGCGGTCAGCGCGGTGCGCCAGGTGCCGATCAGCCACGCGAGGGCGGCGACGATCAGCAGCACCGACCACCACGGCAGCCACTGGAGGCCGGAGCGGAGCGGGTCCAGGATCCAGGTGGTGAAGCGGCCCGCCCAGTCGGCGGTGCCGCCGATGTACGGGACGCCGGAGTACAGGTGGGCGGTCATCCAGCCGACGGCGCGGTTGACGGGCTCGGCGATGCCGACCGTCCAGTCCGCGGGCCAGTCCGGGCGGCCCGCCAGGCGCGCGGTCAGGGCGGCGGCCACGGCGGCGACGGCGGCGCAGGCCCAGGGGCGGACGCCGTGCCGCTCCTGTCCGAGGCGCTCTCCGGCGGCTGCGGTCACCCGGTCCAGTACGACGGCCAGCAGCACGATGGGGATGCCGGCCGCGAGGGCCGCGCCCACGTCGACCGAGGCGAGCGCCTGGTAGACGCGGTCGCCGAGGCCGCCGGCGCCGATCACGGAGGCGATGACCGCCATGGACAGCGCCATCATGATCGTCTGGTTGACGCCGAGGAGGAGTTCCTTGCGGGCCAGCGGGATCCGGGCGGTCAGCAGGCGCTGGCGTGCGGTGGCGCCGAGGGAGTCGACCGCCTCCAGCACCTCCGGGTCCGCGCCGCGCAGGCCGAGCGCGGTCAGCCGGGCCATGGGCGGGGCGGCGTAGACGACCGTGGCGAGGACCGCGGCGGGTACGCCGATGCCGAAGACCAGGACGACGGGGAGCAGGTACGCGAACGCCGGGAGCACCTGCATGGTGTCCAGGACCGGGCGCAGGACCCGGTCCATGCGGTCGGACAGGCCCGCGGCCAGACCGAGCAGGGCGCCGACGAGGACGGAGGCGAGGACGGCGACCACCATCAGGGCGAGCGTCTGCATGGTCGGCACCCACATGCCGAGCAGTCCGCAGGCGACGAAGGCGGCGGCCGTGCCGAGGGCGAGCCGGACACCGGCCACGCGCCATGCCACGAGGGCGGTGGCGGCCGTGACACCCGCCCAGCCGGCGGCGAGGAGCGTCAGGTAGACGGCGCGCACGGAGATCACGACCGCGTTGCTGACGTGGCCGAGGAAGTAGAGGAACAGCGGGTGGCTGTCGCGGTTGTCGATGATCCAGTCGCTGGCGCTGCCGAGCGGCCCGGACAGGTCGACCGTCAGTGCGTGCGGCCACGTTCCGCTCGCCCAGCGGGCGTGGGCCAGCGGGACGAGGACGGCGGCCAGGGCCGCGAGGACCAGGAGCTTGTGGCCGGCGGGGCGTTTGAGTACGCCGGGCAGGCCGGCACGGAGGGCCGGGGCGCCGATCGCCGCCATCAGACGGCCTCCGGGGTGGCGTCGGCGTCGCGCAGGACCGCCACCCCGCGCCCGCGCGGTGCCGTGGCGTCGGTTCCGGCCACCACGGACAGCAGCGCGTCCGAGTCGACGACGCCGACGCAGCGGCCTCCGGCGACCACGCGTGCCGGTGCTCCCGCTCGGGCCACCGCCTCGATGGCCTGCGCGACCGTGGCCTCCGGGGGAATCGCCGGGCCGCTGCCGGCCTCCTCGGCGGAGGCCGGACGCATGGCCCCGCGGACCGTCAGGACCTGCTCGCGCGGGACGTCACGGACGAACTCGCGGACGTAGTCGTCGGCCGGGGAGCCCACGATCTCCTCGGGGGTGCCCAGCTGGACGATGCGGCCGCCGCGCATCAGGGCGATGCGGTCCCCGAGCCGGAGTGCCTCCTGGAGGTCGTGGGTGATGAAGACCATCGTCCGGCCCTCCTCGCGGTGCAGGCGGACGACCTCCTCCTGCATGTCCCGCCGGATGAGCGGGTCGAGCGCGCTGAACGGCTCGTCGAACAGCAGCACTTCGGGGTCCACGGCGAGGGCGCGGGCCAGGCCGACCCGCTGGCGCTGACCGCCGGACAGCTGGGCCGGGCGGCGCTCCTCCATGCCCTGCAGACCGACCTTGGCGACCATCTCGGCGGCCCGCTCGCGCCGCTCGGACCGGGCGACGCCCTGGATCTGGAGGCCGTAGGCCACGTTGTCGAGGACCGTGCGGTGCGGCAGCAGGCCGAAGTGCTGGAAGACCATCGCGGCGCGGTGCCTGCGCAGGGCGCGCAGCCGGGCCCGGTCCATGGCGCGCACGTCCTCGCCGTCGATGGCGATGGTGCCCGCGGTGGGCTCGATCAGCCGGGTCAGGCAGCGCACCAGCGTGGACTTGCCGGAGCCGGACAGGCCCATGACGACGAAGACCTCGCCCTTGCGCACGTCGAAGGAGACGTCGCGGACCGCGGCCGTGCAGCCGGTGCGCTCGCGCAGTTCGGCGGGGCCGAGCGCGCCGAGCTCCCGGTCGGCGGGGACCCGGTCGGCGCGCGGGCCGAAGACCTTCCACAGGCCGTCCACCGAGAAGACGGGGGTGGGCCCGGAGTCGTCGGTGGGCGGTTTGCGCGTGGGGACCTCGAGAGCCATCAGCGCTCACCTCCGAGCAGGTCGACGGCCTTCTCCCCGACCATGAGCACACCGATCATGGGGTTCACGGCGGGCATGGCCGGGAAGACGGAGGCGTCCGCGATCCGG
Organism: Streptomyces sp. NPDC001204; assembly: GCF_053598035.1. Classification (NCBI taxonomy): domain Bacteria; kingdom Bacillati; phylum Actinomycetota; class Actinomycetes; order Kitasatosporales; family Streptomycetaceae; genus Streptomyces; species Streptomyces sp. NPDC001204. The sequence continues at coordinate 623,531 of NZ_JBSFJL010000001.1, forward strand.
ATGCCGTCCAGCCCGCGGATACGCAACTCGGGGTCGACGACCGCGAGTTCGTCGTCGGCGGCGCCCATCCGGCAGGTGCCCGCCGGGTGGTAGACGGTGTGCGCGACCTTGCGGGCGTACTCGCTCAGCTCCGCGTCGCCGAGGATCTCCGGACCGGGGCACACCTCCCGCTTCAGCCAGCCGGCCAGCGGTTCGGTCTGCGCGATCCGGCGGGCGATGCGGATGCCGTCGACGAGGGTGCGGGCGTCGTAGTCGTCCTCGTCGGTGAAGTAGCGGAAGTCCAGGGCCGGCTTGACGGACGGGTCGGCGCTGGTGAGGTACAGCCGGCCCCTGCTCCTCGGCTTGGGGATGTTCGGGGTCATCGACACGCCGTACGGCGGACGTTCGTAGCCCAGGCGCTCCGGGTTGTCCGTGAACGGGATCTGGTAGAAGTGGAACATCAGGTCCGGGCCCGCGCTTGCGGGGTCGCGGCGCACGAACAGGCCGGCGTCGGAGTCCATCGCGGAGTTCTCCGGGATGGGGCCGTTCGTCTCCCACACGATCACCGACTCGGGGTGGTCGAGCAGGTTCTCGCCGACGCCCGGCAGGTCGTGGACGACGGGGATGCCGAGTTTCTCCAGGTCCGCCTTCGGGCCGATGCCGGAGTGCAGCAGCAGCCGGGGCGAGTCGACGGCGCCCGCGCAGAGAACGACCTCGCGGCGGGCCCGTACGAGGAGTTCGGCGCCGTCCTTGGTGCGCACGTGGACGCCCTCGGCGCGGGCGCCGTTGAGCTGGAGCCGGTGCGCCCAGGTCTCCAGCAGGATCGTCAGGTTGGCGCGCTCGTCCATCACCGGGTGCAGATAGGCCACGGAGGCGCTGGAGCGCTTGTTGTCCTCCGGGTGGTAGGCGAGGTCGAAGAAGCCGGCGCCCTCGTGGAACGGCTTCTTGTTGAAGCCCTCGACGCGCGGCACCGCGAGCGCGGCCTGCGCGGCGTCGACGAAGTCGCGGGCGATGGCGTTGCGGTCCTTCTCGTCGACGGCCACGATGTTGTTCTTGAGCCGGGCGTAGTACGCCTCCATCGGGACCGCGCCCCAGCCCTTGGCGCCGGCCGCCTCCCACTCGTCCCAGTCGGACGGCAGCGGCTTGAACGCGATGAGCGTGTTGTGCGAGGAGCAGCCGCCGAGGACGCGGGCGCGGCTGTGCCGGATGTGGGAGTTGCCGCGCGGCTGCTCGGTGGTCGGGTAGTCGTAGTCCAGTTCGCCGCCGAGCAGGCCCATCCAGCGGCGCAGGGTCAGCACGTCCTCGCGGCCCACGTCGCTGGGGCCGCCCTCGATGACGGCGACGGTGACGTCCGGGTTCTCGGTGAGGCGGGAGGCGATGACGGAACCGGCCGTGCCGCCGCCTATGACGACGTAGTCGAACTCGTGGGTGCTCTCGGGCATCGGGCTCGTACTCCAGTGGGGGGTCGGGAGGTCCGGGGACTTCGGGGTCTGCGGTGGTGCCGGATGCGGCCGCGGCGGCGGGGTGCGCGCCCGCGGCCGGCGGGGCTCAGCCCGCGAACCAGCGCACCGGCCTGGGGGCGAGGTTCTGGTAGACGTGCTTGGTCTCGCGGTACTCGGCGAGCCCGGCGGGGCCGAGTTCGCGGCCGACGCCGCTCTTGCCGAAGCCGCCCCACTCCGCCTGCGGGAGGTAGGGGTGGAAGTCGTTGATCCAGACGGTGCCGTGGCGCAGCCGGCCGGCCACGCGCCGGGCACGGCCCGCGTCGGCGGTCCACACGGCGCCCGCGAGCCCGTACTCGGTGTCGTTGGCGAGCGCGACCGCCTCGTGCTCGGTGCGGAAGGTCTCGACGGTGAGGACGGGGCCGAAGACCTCCTCCCGGACGACCTTCATCTGGCGGGTGCAGTGGTCGAGGACGGTCGGCTCGTAGAAGTAGCCGGTGGCGGGCCGGGTCTCCGCGGGCTCGGGCCGTTTGCCGCCGCAGCGCGGTACCGCGCCCTCGGCGAGCGCGGAGGCGACGTACGCCTCGATCCTGGCGCGCTGCTGCTCGGAGACGAGCGGACCGCACTCGACGCCGGGCGCGGTGCCGCGGCCCAGGCGGATCTTCCGGGCGCGGCGGGCGAGTTCGGTGACGAAGCGTTCCCGGACCGGTTCCTCGACGATGAGCCGGGCGCCCGCGGAGCAGACCTGGCCGCTGTGCAGGAAGGCCGCGTTCAGGGCCTGGTCGGCGGCGGTGTCGAAGCCCTCGTCGGTCGCGCAGGCGTCGGCGAAGACGATGTTGGGGTTCTTGCCGCCGAGTTCGAGGGCGACCTTCTTGACCGTGCCGGCCGCGGCCCGGGCCACCTTCGCCCCGCTGACCAGGCCGCCGGTGAAGGAGACCAGGCCCACGTCGGGGTGTTCGGCGAGCCGGGCGCCCACGGTGTGGCCGGGGCCGGTGACGATGTTGGCCACGCCCGCGGGCAGGCCCGCCTCGACGAGCAGGTCGATCAGTGCGACGGTGGTCAGCGGGGTGATCTCGCTCGGCTTGACGACGAAGGTGTTTCCGGCGGCGAGCGCCGGGGCGATCTTCCAACTGGCCTGGAGCAGGGGGTAGTTCCAGGGCGTGATCAGTGCGCAGACGCCGACCGGCTCGTGCACGACGACGCTGTGCACGTCGGGCGTGCCCGCGTCCACGACCCGGCCGGGGGCTTCCGCGGCGACGAGTCCGGCGAAGTAGCGGAAGGCGTCGGCGACGCAGTCGACGTCGACGCGGCCCTCCTCCACGGTCTTGCCGGTGTCCCGGCTCTCCAGCAGGCCGAGTTCCTCCCGGTCGCGCACCAGGAGGTCGGCCACCCGGCGCAGCAGGGCGGCGCGCTCGGCGACCGGTGTGCGCGGCCACGCGCCCTCGCCGCCGTCGAAGGCGCGGCGGGCGGCCTCGACGGCCACGTCCGCGTCCTTCTCGTCACCCTCCGCGACCACGGCGAACGGAGCCGCGTCCGCGGGGTCGAGGATCTCGCGTGTCGCGCCGCCGATCGCCTCGCGCCACTCCCCGCCCGCGTGGATGGTGCCGCGCGCACCGCGTCCCGTACTGTCCGCCATGATCGGTACTGCCTTCCGCTCCTGCTCAGTTGCCCTGTGTCACGTCGTGTCATCCACAGGGAGAGTGAGCGGGCACCTGCCCCCTTCCTCTAGGTCCATGCCCTACCGGCGACCGGAAGTGTTCCGCGTCACGGAACTTGGGGACATTGCTGGACACAAAGGACGACGTGCGGGTGTCCGGAGCGGCGGTGGATCAGTGTGCGCAGGTGGCGGAGGACGGACAGAACCAGTCCAGGGCCGCGCTGAGGACCTCCTGCTCGTCGTCGCGGCCGTCGGATTCGGGGCCGTAGGAGGCGAGCGCGTACAGCCTGCCGTCGGCGGCCCGGAAGCGTTCGTCCACGACGTGCCAGGTGCCGATGTCCGGTTCGCCCCTGAGGGAGTCGGCCAGGTACTCCAGCCGGGAGCCGGTGAAGTCGCCGCTGTCCAGGTTGACCCGGGACAGCGTCCGGAAGCCCCGGGGCTTGGGCACGTCCGCGGACAGGTACTGGTCGAACGACTCGTCCGGGGAGGACTCCTGCACCTCGTACACCTGGAGCCGGTGACGGCCCGTGGAATCACGGTAGTTGACGATGTCCATCCCGTACTGGGAGCTCACGGTGGACCGCTGGTGCTGCCAGCCGTCGGGCACGGCGATGCGGAAGCCCTCCGGGTCGTCGTAGGCGGTGTAGCCGGCCGGCGGCTCGTCGGCCGACGAGGACGGGGACGGGGTTTCGGTGTCCGGCTCCGGTGGGGCGTACGTCGTCGGGGGCGGTTCGGTCGTGGCCGGCGTGCCGCTCGCCGTGGCGGCGCCCCGATCGTCGCCGTGCCCTTTGCCACCGGGACCGAGGGTCACCACCAGGGCCACGGCGACACCGACGGCGGCGGACGCGCCGATCACCGCCCAGACGGTGCGCCGGCTGTGGCCGCCGGGCACGGCCGGCGGCGCGGGCGGGGCCGCCACGGGCCACGCGCCGGCGGGCGCGTCGGGATCCCGGACCTCACCCGGCGGCGGCGCCGGCGCATGGCCCGGTCGGGCGGGCGGCGGCGGGGTCGCCCGCGCCACGTCCCGCACGCCGTCCTCCCAGCGCTGGGTCTCCTCGTTCCAGTGCCGCCCGCCCCCGTTGGCCACGGTGTTCTCCTCTCACATCCCGAGCAGGCCGGCCACCGTCCCGGCCGACGCGAGCAGGGTCAGCACCGACTGGGCGTCGGTGAGCAGTTCGCGCAGCCGCTGCCGTCCGCTCGCCCCGGCGGTGCCGGTGCGGGTGATCTCGTCCTCGGTGTCGGCCAGCGTGGCGTCCAGGTCCCGGGTCTGGTCGGTGCTCCGCAGGCGCCGCAGATCGGCGCGCAGCTCTCGTACGGCCTGGAGCAGTTCCTCGTCGGCCGGGTCGCGCGGGGCCGTGTGGTGGTGGCTCTCGGCATGCGCGTGGCTGCCGATGGCGAAGGTGCTGTGCGAGACGTCGCCGATGCTGACGCCCGGCTCATCCGCGGTGGTCATCGCTGCCGGGTCCCTTCTGTCCGGTCACGGACCGTCGGTGGTCGGGGAGGTGGTGGTCGGGGGGTACGCGCCGTCGTCCGTGGCGGAGGTCGCCCGGGCGTGCGCGCCGATCGCGAACGTGCTGCGCGCGACCGAGTCGATGTGCACACCGCCGTTGCTGATGTTGACGACCTTCTGGACGAACTCGCCCGTCCGGTAGCCGTGTTCGGTCAGGGCCGTGCGGACGCCGTGCGCGATGCGGTCCTGGATGCTGCGCAGGTAGCGGTCGACGTCCATCTGCTGGAACAGCGAGCGGGAACGGGCCGCGCCCAGCTCCCGTACGGACACGGCCGGGCCCTCGGGCAGGGCGTTGCCGTAGCCGCCGGTGAGCAGCTGCCAGCCGTGGCCGGCGGCCTGGAACAGGGTGAGCAGGGAGCGGACCGCCGAGACGGGGACCTGCCCGGCGGCCCAGGTCGCCCTGCCGAACGCGCTGTTGGTGCGCAGCTGATGGGCCGTCCGGTCGGCGTCCTTGAAGTCCTCCCGGACCGGCATCAGCACATGCGGGGCGATCTCCAGCATCAGCATCCGCCCCTGGGTGTGGATGCGCACGTAGACGGTGACGACCAGTTCCTCCTCCCAGCCGCCGACCCGCACTCGCAGGAAGTGCCGCCGTTTCTCGGCGCCCTCCTCCACGGCCCGGTCCCGGTGCGCCTCGAAGGCCTCCGGGCCGTACGGGGCGTCCTCCCGGCGGGTCATGCCCTCGGCGGGCAGGAACACGCACTCGTCCAGCTCCAGCCAGCGCAGCCGGTCGCGGACCGCGTGCCCCGCGTACCGCGGGGGCAGCCGCAGGCCCTCCAGGAGCGACCGGACGGTGTCCAGGACCGTGCGGTTGCTCAGCGGGAGCGGTTTCTTCCCCTCGGCGGGGCGCATCTCGACGGCGAGCACCCAGGTGTCGTGGGCCTTGCCCGCGCCGCAGAACGGGCGCGACTCGCGGTACATGACCAGCGGGGCGTGCTGTTCCAGCCGGATGCGCTCCTTCAGCCGCTGGAAGCGCGGGCTCTCCGCCCGCTCCGCCGGGTCGGAGGCGGCGTCCGGGAAGCGCTCCGGGGCCAGTTCGCCGCCCAGGGCGCGAGCGAACTGGCTGCGCTGCACGCCCGCGCACACGGCGACGGCCAGGAACAGCACGAGCGCCAGCCAGGCCTGAAGCGCGCCGATCGTAGCGTGGCCGCCGAGCAGGCCGGCCAGTCCGGGCAGCAGGCTCAGCAGGAAACCCTTCGGGCCGTCGACGTAGCCGTAGCGGGCGGCCTCGGCTTCCTCCTTGCTGGAGAACGCGGCGACCACCGTGGCGATCAGGAGGACCCCGAACACCAGGCGGCCCAGCCAGCGCATGGCGAGCGCCGCCGCCTTGCGTCCCGCCGGCTCGCGCGGGTCGTCGCCGCGGACGGCCACGCCCGTCGCCAGCAGCAGGCCGGGCAGCAGGTAGACGGCCATCGCTCCGCCGGTCAGCGGCCACCCCACGATCCACAGGCCCACGATCGCCGCGGCCCAGCCCACCTCCACGCGGCGGGCGCGCAGGGCGTGGGCCAGGACGCGCGCCGCGTCGAAGCCGAGGGAGGGGGCCACGATCCGCTGTTCGTTGAGGTGCAGTTCCTCGATGACGCGGTCCCGGAAGGCGGCGTCCAGATAAGTCCCCGCGCACAGCAGCCGGGTGGCCTCGCTCGCGTGCGGCGGCACGGGCGGGGGCACGTCCGGGGGCGTCGGCTGCGGTTGCTGCGGCACGGATGCGGTGCTCACGCGACTCCCCCGAGTGTGAACGGTCCTCAGTGCTACGGAACTGATGAACTATCAGCATAGGGGCGCGGAAAGCCGCGAGGGAAGCGGTTTGTCAAGAGGACACCACGGTGACACGAGCCACACAGCGGCCGTCTCCTTCGCTCCCGACCGGGCGGCACGAACGCGCGGGCCCCGCTCCGGCCGGAACCGGAACGGGGCCTCGCGGACAGGCGTGGTGGCTCAGATGAGGCCGAGCGAGCGGACCGCCTCGCGCTCCTCCGCCAGCTCCTTGACGGAGGCGTCGATGCGGGTGCGGGAGAAGTCGTTGACCTCCAGGCCCTGGACGATCTCGTACGAGCCGTCCTTGCAGGTGACCGGGAAGGAGGAGATCAGGCCCTCGGGGACGCCGTAGGAGCCGTCCGACGGGATGCCCATGGAGGCCCAGTCGCCGTCGGCGGTGCCGTTGACCCAGGTGTGGACGTGGTCGATGGCGGCGTTGGCGGCGGAGGCGGCCGAGGAGGCGCCGCGGGCCTCGATGATGGCCGCGCCGCGCTTGGCGACGGTCGGGATGAAGTCGTCGGCCAGCCACTTCTCGTCGTTCACGACCTCGGCGGCGTTCTTGCCGGCGATCGACGCGTGGAAGATGTCCGGGTACTGGGTCGCGGAGTGGTTGCCCCAGATGGTGAGGCGCTTGATCTCGGCGACCGTCGAGCCCGTCTTCTTGGCGAGCTGGGTCAGCGCGCGGTTGTGGTCCAGACGGGTCATCGCGGTGAAGCGCTCCGCCGGCACGTCCGGCGCGGCGGCCTGGGCGATCAGCGCGTTGGTGTTCGCGGGGTTGCCGACGACCAGGACCTTGATGTCGTCCGCGGCGTGGTCGTTGATGGCCTTGCCCTGCGGCTTGAAGATGCCGCCGTTGGCCTCGAGGAGGTCACCCCGCTCCATGCCCTTGGTGCGCGGGCGGGCACCGACGAGGAGGGCGACGTTGGCACCGTCGAAGGCGATGTTCGGGTCGTCGCTGATGTCGATGCCCTGAAGGAGCGGGAACGCGCAGTCGTCGAGCTCCATGGCCGTGCCCTCGGCGGCCTTCAGCGCCGGCGTGATCTCCAGGAGACGCAGCTTGACCGGCACGTCCGCGCCGAGCAGCTGGCCGGAGGCGATGCGGAAGAGCAGGGCGTAACCGATCTGGCCGGCCGCGCCGGTGACGGTGACGTTCACGGGAGTGCGGGTCATGGCGTTCTCCGTATGACAGCAGGCGGTGGGGCGTCCCTGCCCCGGGGTGCGGGATCCCGCCGCCGGCCGCTGACCGGCGGCGCCGCGATGACCGATCACTAACGGATGATCGATCTCTTGGCGTCAAGAGAGATCCGGCCGTCAGGCTATCGCCTCTCCGGGATCCCGGTGGGCCGGGCCCCTGTGGCCCGGCCCACAGAGCGACCCGTCGACGTGGGAGAGGCGGCCGCCCGTCCGGGAGAGGAGGGACGAGGGCGGCCGCCGTGTGGGGGTTGCCGGAGAACCGGACTCCCGTGGGGGTACTGTCCGCGTGCCCGGTTCGGCGGCCCCCACACCTGTCCCGCGCCACTTGTCATCCGGACGGGCCTGGAGCGCTGCTCCCCGGTCTCACTGACTGGTGCACCCCGTCTGTCCCGACGCCAGCGTCGCGCACGCCTTGGCCTGCGTCGCGTCCCGCACCGCGACCATGGGCGTGTACGCGATCGTCTCGCCGGCCGCCGCGAGGGTGCCGCGCTCCGTGCGCGCACCGACCGTGACCCGGACCTCGTCGCCCTGGACGGCCTGGGTGATACGGGCCCAGGCGGCACCGCAGGTCTTGCTGTAGCGGACCTCCACCAGGGTCGTGCCGACGGTGACGCTCTCGACCGTGCTCACCAGGTTGCCGCTGCACCCCATGGCCTCGGCGTCCTTGCCGGTGCAGCCGTCCGCGACGCACTTGACACCGGGCGGCAGGCTGACGTCGGCGGACGGGGAGGGCGACTTGGGCGCTTCCGCGGCCTTCTTGTCGTCCCCGCCTCCGGTGAGGAAGAGGACCGCGCCGATCACGGCCAGGGCGCTGGCCGCGCCCGCGAGGAACATCATCACCTGCCGCTTGCGCGCCCCGCCGGAGGATGCGGGACGGGGGGACCGCGGAGGCTCGCCGTGCGTGCCCTGGGCGCCCTGGGTGTACGTGCGGCCGGGGTCGCCCTGGGCGTACGGGCCGGTGGAAGCCGCGGGGTGCGGACCCGAAGTTCCGGCAGCCGGCACGGCGCCGTCGGCCGGGGACGCCGTGGTGCCGGGGGCGCGTCCACCCGTCCGGGACGGTCCCCGGTAACCGGCCAGCCCCCAGGAGTTGCCGCCCGACGCCTCGGAACCGGAACCCGATCCGGTGGCGGAGTCGGGGCGGGCGTCGGAGGCGGGGTCGGGGTCCGGGCCGGGGCCGGGCGCGGCGGGTGTGGGTGCGGCGGCCGGGAGGACAGCCGTTCCCGAGACGCCCTCCGAGGCCGGCGACGCCTTCCTCGCCGCGCCCTCACGGGCGTCGGCGTCGGACGCCGTCGGCTGCACCGGCACCGCGGGGGACGCGCCCGCCGGGCCCGCGCTCCCCGGGGCCGCCGTGGCGGTGCCGTTCTTGCGGACCGCCGTGCCCCCGCCCGCCTCGGCGCCGGGTGCCGCCGCGCCGAACTCCCCCAATGCGGCGCGCGCCTGGGCTATCCGGATGGCCTCCATGGTCCGGTCGTGGCGCATCTCCGCACGGCTCCAGGCCCGTTCGGCCAGCTCCCACATGGTCGTGAGGTGGACCGGATTGGTGCCGGTGACCTCGGCGAGTGCCACGACCGCGCCCTTGGGCGCGAGGAGCCGTCCGTTGAGATAGCGCTCCCAGGACGTCTTGCTGTAGCCCGTGCGATCGGCCAGTGCGGCGATGCTCAGGCCGCCGCGGTCCACGAGCCTGCGCAACTGGCTCGCGAACTCCCTTATCTGTGGATCGAGTTCATCGGGCAAGGCCTTCCAACGAGGCATCGCTTCCCCTTCCCCCCGGTACGTGCTGGTTGTTCCCCGCGCATGACGTCCTGTGCCGAGTCCGTTCCCTCGGTCGTCGGTGTACTTCAGTGTTCTCGGTTCTCGGTTCTCGGTTCTCGCTACCCACAGGAGTGCGCCCCGCCAGGATCTCAGGTCCCGCGTCAGGGGCGCACGGAAGCATTCGAACCGAAGCGTGCGCCGGTGCGCCGGCTGCCCACGCTAGCCCGACGGGCGGGAGGCCTCACCCACGCGGCGGGTTCTGTCGACACATCGGCACATCCCGGATCCCGGCGTGACCTCGTGCGTCGCAGAGGTCCCCGGCCCACCCGGCGGGGCCGGGTCAGGTCCTGTGGCAGAGCGCGGACACCGTAGCGGAACGGTCACTTCCGTGCCACAGCGCACGGACAGGCGTTGAACAGCCCGTTCACGGTGCAGGAGGGTTGGTCCCGGCGGCGGCCCGTCCTGACTCGGGGGAGAGGATGGGCCGCCACCGCGAACGCCGGACGGCGAGCGCTGCGAGCGGAAAGGCGAGCCGGTGAACCTTTCCGGTCCCAGCGCTAGCCGTTGCGGACCGTGAAGTGCAGCGCGTCGTCCAGGAACGGAATCTCCAGCCAGGGCCTGGGCTGGGCCATCAGCGCCAGCAGGACGATGACGCAGCCCAGCAGGCCGTAGGTGACGATGTCCGTGAAGCGGGAGCGGACCGCGAGCATGCCGACCCGGGGCAGGAACCAGCGCAGCCCGGCCCCGCCGAGCAGCGCGAGCCCGATCAGCAGCAGCCCGACCCTGAAGGCGTCGAAGGCGGTCACCAGCAGCCCGAGCCCCACCGTGCCCAGCACGGCCAGCAGCGGCCACTGCCGGGCGGGCGCCGGGGCGCCGCCGGGCGCGGCCCGGCCGCCGCCCTCCGGCCGCGCGGTGTCCCGCGTCAGCATCGGAAAGCGGCGTGTGTCCCGGCGCGGCTTCCCCGCGGCGGCCGGCACGCCGGCCGCGTCCCGTACCTCTGTCTCCGGCTCCGCGGGAGACGGCTCCCGCCCGGTGCCCTCCACCTCAGCCGACACTGCGCTCCGCCGCCTCGACCACGTTCACCAGCAGCTGGGCCCGGGTCATCGGGCCGACTCCGCCGGGGTTCGGGGACAGCCAGCCGGCCACCTGGGCCACGTCCGGGTGGACGTCGCCGACGATCTTTCCCTCGGCGTTGCGGGAGACACCGACGTCGAGGACGGCCGCGCCGGGCTTGACGTCCTCCGCGCGGATCAGGTGCGGGGAGCCGGCCGCGGCGACGATGATGTCAGCTTGGCGCAGGTGCGCGGACAGGTCGCGGGTGCCGGTGTGGCACTGGGTCACCGTCGCGTTCTCGCTGCGCCGGGTCAGCAGCAGCGGCATCGGCCGGCCGATGGTCACGCCGCGGCCGACGACCACGACCTCGGCGCCCTTGATCTCCACGCCGTGGCGGCGCAGCAGCGTCAGCACGCCGTTGGGGGTGCAGGGCAGCGGGGCGGGCTCGTTGAGGACGAGCCGGCCGAGGTTCATCGGGTGCAGGCCGTCCGCGTCCTTGTCCGGGTCCATCAGCTCCAGGACGCGGTTCTCGTCGATGCCCTTGGGCAGGGGCAGCTGGACGATGTAGCCGGTGCAGGCGGGGTCCTCGTTCAGCTCCCGGACGACCGCCTCGATCTCGTCCTGGGTCGCCGTGGCCGGCAGTTCCCGCTGGATGGAGGCGATGCCGACCTGGGCGCAGTCGCGGTGCTTGCCGGCGACGTACTTGCGGCTGCCCGGGTCGTCCCCGACCAGGATCGTGCCGAGTCCGGGCGTGACGCCCTTCTCCTTCAGCGCCGCCACGCGGGCGGTCAGATCGGTTTTGATCTCGGCTGCGGTGGCCTTGCCATCGAGAATCTGGGCGGTCATGTCCTCATCCTCGCGGATGACCGGCTCACGGTTCCAATCCGGGAGGTCCCGCGCCCTCTGTCCGCGCCCGGCGCCCGTGGCCGTCTTGATCGGTGATGTTGCACTTGCACAACACATGCGGAATGCGGCTGGACAAGTAAGTCGCCGGTAAAGAACCATGATGAGCACAGTGCCGCGGGCAGCTCTTCGGGGGGACGGACCGCACTTCTGTGAACTCTCCTCCGTACGGTGCCGCGCGTCCCCGCACCTGATCGACGGAGGAATCAACCGCCATGAGTTACGGCGACTCGAACAACCCCTATGGCGCGCCGCAGCAGCCGCCCCAGCAGCCCGGTTTCGGCTATCCGCAGGGCCAGGCCCCCGGCTACGGCTACCCGCAGGCCCCGCCCGTGCAGCAACCGTACGGCGCACCGGTGCCGCAGACGATGCCGGGCACCGTGAAGGCGGCCCGCGTGCTGCTGTTCGTGCTCGGTGGTCTTCAGGCGCTGGGCGGCGTGGTGATGATGGTGGCGAGCAGCTGGTTCGCCGACAAGATCCAGGAAGTCGTCTCCGCCGACGACAACGTCTCCGCCGCGGACGCGGACAAGGCGGCCAGCATCGGCGCGGGCGTCATGATCGTCCTCGGTGTCCTCGTGCTGGCGTTCGCGTTCTGGGCGATCTTCACCGCCGTGAAGGTCCCCGCCGGGCGCGGCGGCGTGCGCGTCTCCGCGATCGTGTACAGCTCGTTCGTCATCCTGTTCAGCCTGCTGAGCCTGGTGGGCGGGAACGTCCTGGCACTGCTCAGCCTCGCCATGGGCATTCTGATCATCGTCTTCTGCGCCAACAAGGCCGGCGGCGCCTGGTTCAACCGCCCCAACTACTGAACAGTTCGCGCCATTTGCTCCGAGGGCCGTGTCGGAACCACACAAAGCGGGACACGGCCCTGGCGCGTCGCCCCCGTGTGGATTCCGTAGCCGTCAGGCACGGGGAGACGCACCTCGTACTGCGTCATCGTGCTACCTCCGCCGACCGCGGGGGACGAGCGGCACGGCGCCCAGTTCCGGCTCGCGCCCTGCGAGCGCCTCGCCTCCGGGCGCTCCGCCCCCTGACAACGACCTGGTGATCGCGCACGACGGGGTGTCCCGCCGCGCCGGTGAGATCACCGCGCACGGGGCGTTCCGGCTGTTGAGCAACCTCTCCGCCCGCCACACCTATGCCGTGGAGAACCCGGAGGGCGCCGGCGAGCACATCAAGGTCGCACCGGGGCGGCTGGACGCGCCTGGTCCCTTCGAGTTCTCCCGGATCGTGCTGCCCGTGGCCGGGGACCTGCTGCCCATCGAGGTGTGGGCGCCACGGCACGACTGCCTGAGCGGCACGGGCGCCACCGACGGCGAACCCACCGCGCCCGCCTTCTCCGTGGACCGCAGCGAACGCTGCTTCGCGGTGCCCGCCGCCCTGCGGGCAGCACCACGGCGGCCCGCACCCCACCCGCTGGGTCTACCCAGGCGGACAACGGGGCCCGGGGCTGGATGTGCGGCAACGGCATCGCCTCGGAGACCAACCCGCTGCCCTCGTGCTGGGGTCCGCGTGAACGCGGCCTCCGGCTCTCTCCGCGAGAGAGCCGGAGGCCGCGGCCGTCAGGGGCGTTCGCCGGTCAGTGGAAGAAGTGGCGGGTCCCGGTGAAGTACATCGTCACGCCCGCCTTCTGCGCGGCCTCGACGACCTGCTCGTCGCGGATCGAGCCGCCCGGCTGGACGATCGCGCGGACGCCGGCGGCCATGAGGATCTCGGGGCCGTCGGGGAACGGGAAGAACGCGTCCGAGGCCGCGTAGGAACCGCGGGCCCGCTCCGCGCCGGCCCGCTCCACCGCCAGCTTGCAGGAGTCGACACGGTTGACCTGGCCCATGCCGACGCCGACCGAGGCGCCGTCCTTGGCGAGCAGGATCGCGTTGGACTTGACCGCCCGGCAGGCACGCCACGCGAAGGCGAGTTCGGCCAGCTCGCCGGCCGGCAGCGCCTCGCCGCTGGCGAGGGTCCAGTTGGCCGGGTCGTCGCCGTCGGCCTGGAGCCGGTCGGTGGCCTGGAGCAGCACGCCGCCGTCGATGTGCTTGGCCTCCACCCGGCCGCACGGTCCGTTCGGGGCCTTCAGCACCCGGATGTTCTTCTTCTTGGCGAGGGCCTCCAGCGCGCCGTCCTCGTAGTCCGGCGCGACGATGACCTCGGTGAAGATCTCGGCGACCTGCTCGGCCATCTCCTTGCTGACCGGGCGGTTGACCGCGATCACCCCGCCGAACGCGGACAGCGGGTCGCAGGCGTGCGCCTTGCGGTGCGCCTCGGCGACGTCGGCGCCGACCGCGATGCCGCACGGGTTGGCGTGCTTGATGATCGCCACGCACGGCTCGTCGTGGTCGTACGCGGCACGGCGGGCGGCGTCCGTGTCCGTGTAGTTGTTGTACGACATCTCCTTGCCGTGCAGCTGCTCGGCCTCGGCGAGTCCGCCGACCGGGCCGCCGGTGTAGAGGGCGGCGGGCTGGTGCGGGTTCTCGCCGTAGCGGAGGGTGTTCTTGCGCGCGTAGGTGGCGCCGAGGAAGTCCGGGAAGGAGGACTCGTCGACGGGCGCGTAGGAGGAGGCGAACCAGGAGGCGACGGCCACGTCGTAGGCGGCCGTGTGCTGGAAGGCCTCGGCGGCCAGGCGCTTGCGGGTGGCGAGGTCGAAGCCGCCGTCCCGCACCGCGGCGAGGACGTCGGCGTAGCGGTCCGGGCTGGTGACCACGGCCACGGACGGGTGGTTCTTGGCGGCGGCGCGCACCATCGAGGGGCCGCCGATGTCGATCTGCTCGACGCACTCGTCGGGCGAGGCGCCGGAGGCGACGGTCTCGCGGAACGGGTAGAGGTTGACCACGACGAGGTCGAAGGGCTCGACACCCAGCTCGCCCAGCTGCCGCCGGTGGTCCTCCAGACGCAGGTCGGCGAGGATGCCGGCGTGCACCTTGGGGTGCAGCGTCTTGACCCGGCCGTCCAGGCACTCGGGGAAGCCGGTGAGGTCCTCGACCTTGGTGACGGGCACGCCGGCCGCGGCGATCCGGCCGGCGGTGGAGCCGGTGGAGACGAGTTCGACGCCCGCCTCGTGCAGCCCGCGCGCGAGCTCCTCCAGGCCGGTCTTGTCGTAGACGCTGACGAGCGCGCGCCGGATGGGCCGCTTGTTCTCGGCGGTCACTGGATAACTACCTTTCGTCCCTCGATGCGATAGCCGTTGCGGGCGAGCCGCCCCACGACCTCGACGAGCAGCCTTCGCTCGACTTCCTTGATGCGCTCGTGCAGCGCGCTCTCGTCGTCCTCGTCCCGGACCTCGACCGCGCCCTGGGCGATGATCGGGCCGGTGTCGACGCCGTCGTCGACGAAGTGGACGGTGCAGCCGGTGACCCTGGCGCCGTACGCGAGCGCGTCCCGCACACCGTGGGCCCCGGGAAAACTGGGCAGCAGGGCGGGGTGCGTGTTGACGAACCGCCCACCGAACCGCGCGAGGAACTCCTTCCCCACGATCTTCATGAACCCGGCGGAGACGACGAGGTCGGGCTCGTGGGCGGCGACGGCCTCGGCCAGCGCCGCGTCCCACTCCTCGCGCGTGCCGTAGTCCTTGACCTTCCGCACGAAGGTCGGCAGCCCGGCGCGCTCGGCGCGCGCCAGCCCCTCGATGCCGTCACGGTCGGCGCCCACGGCGACGATCTCGGCGCCGTAGGCCTCGGCTCCCACGTCGGCGATCGCGTCGAGGAGCGCCTGAAGATTGGTGCCGGATCCGGAGACCAGCACGACGAGGCGCTTGGCCACGGGCTTGGCGGCCACGATGGGGCCCTTTCTCGGGGAAGCTGTTTTGTACGGTCGTACGAATGCTTCGCGCCCCCGGATACGGGGAAGCCTACGAACCGGCCGACCGTCAGCAACGATACCGGCACTTCGGACGGCCCCCATGGGACGGGGGCGTGGTCGGAAGGTAGCGTCTGAGGAGAGCTGGTACGGGAACGCACCGCACGCACCGTGCGTTCACGCGGTGAGAGTCCCCGGACCGTGGGCACCCAGCGCCTTCGGGGGGAACCTCTCCACCGGATCGTCCGTGCCGGAACGGTCGTGCCAGATCAGTCGTGACTCACCAAGGGGAAGACGCTCACTTGATGCCGGACCGCAGCCTGCGACCCCTCACCTCCCCTTCCCAGCCGGCGCAGGGACGGCTGCGCGGTGCCGTGTTGCTGCGGGAGCGCCCGTCCTCGCCTCCGGACGCGTCCTCGGACGGGCGGGACGGCGCCGGACGCGGCAGCGCCACCCCCGACGACAACCCCTTCGCACCGCCCCCGGAGGGCACCCCCGACCGCCCGTGGCAGCCCCGTCCGCAGTCCGGCCGTGACGGGTCGTCCGAGGGCGGATCCGACGGGTCCGGCGAGGGCGGCGGCCAGGCCCCCTGGGGCAGCCAGTGGAGCGACCGCCAGCCCGGCCGCTCCTCCAGCGGATTCGGCGAGCGCCCGCAGCGGCCCGGCGGCCCGCAGAACCCGAGCGGCGGCCCCGGTCCGCGCTGGGACCCCACCGACCCCGCCCAGCGCCGTGCGCGGTACGCCCTGCTGTGCGGCATGTGGGCCTTCTTCTTCGCCCTGTTCAGCTGGCCGTACGTGGCCCTGCTGCTGGGCGCGCTCTCCCTGTACTGGGGGGTCAGCTCGCTGCGCGCCAAGCCGCGCGGGCAGGGCCCGGGCGGACCGGCGCCCGAGGGCCGCCCCCAGACGACGGCCGCGGTCAGCGGCCTGGTCACCGCGTCACTGGCGCTCGCCCTGGTCGCGGTGAACTTCACGGCGCAGCTGGTCTACCGCGACTACTACTCGTGCGTGAACGACGCCCTCACCAACGAGGCCAAGCAGTCCTGCGACCAGCATCTGCCGCCTGAGCTGCGGGGAGTGCTGGGGATCAGCGACTGACGGGGGCGTCCGGCGCGGGGGGCTCCTCCGCGCCGGAGTCCTGTCCGGGTGGTCGTGGCGCGAGGGGTTCGCGCGGGGATTCCCACGGGTCGCGAACGGAAGGTTCCCGCCGGGTGGGCGGGGTCACCTCGTTCCCGTGACCGGGGGCCGGAGGGGGATCCAGCGGTTTCGGCGGCACGGGCGGCCTCACGGTTCCTTCGGGCTTCGCGTTCTTCTCCGCCGCCGCGGCCTCACGCGGCGGCTCCGTCCCTGCCTCCGTCTCCTTCGGCGCGGCCCAGCGGGCCTGCGGCGCTCCGTCGTCCTCGCGCCAGGAGGGGGGTCCCGGCACCGGCGGGTCGAAGAGCAGTACGTCGTACGGCTCGAGGAGGTCGTCGTAGCGATCGGGCACCGGCGTGGGCTGCGGGGCCCGGGGCTTCGGGGCCTTCGCCCGCAGCAGCAGGCCCCACCGGCGCACTCTTCCGCGCATGGCTTCGGCGGGCGAAGGACGCGGCACCGTGACGGTCGCACCCGCCCGGGGTTCGCCGGTCTCCGGCCCGGCCGCGCCGCCCACCGCCACCCGGCCCGAGCGGCAGCGCCATGCCCGCAGCGCCGCGGCCGTCGGCACGGCCGCCGTCACGGTCCACACCAGCGCCGCAGCGCCCACCTGCCACCCGACGGGCCCGAACCGGGCGAGTGCGGAGCCCCCGAGCGGACCGCCGGCCAGTGCCGCGAGCGCCCCGAGAACCGCCGCGCACAGCAGACAGGCCAGCCCGGCACCGGCCACCGTCCGCCGCCACGACCAGGCCCGCACGCCCGCGCGTGCCTCTCCGCCGTCCCGCTCCGCGCCGCCCCGATCCTCCCGCACCGCCGCCCCGGCCACGAACCAGCCCATCGTCAGCCCGGCCGTCACCGGCAGCGACACCGTGACCCAGTTCAGCGCGGTACCGGGGCCGGGGTCCGGAACCGCGGCGAGCAGCGGGAAGGGCGGCAGCAGCGGGGCCGGGGCGGAGGACAGCGGGCCGACGGCATGACCGGCGCCGAGCACGAAGCCGGGTCCGAGGGAGTACGCCGCCGCCCACAGCAGCGCGTTCGGCAGCAGGGCCAGGCACAGCAGCAGCACGGCGAACCGTCCCGACCAGCCCTCGGTCAGCTCCAGGAAAGCCTCCTGGACCGTCCCGGCGTGCACCACCAGCGACACCACGAGCATCAGCGCCCCGCCGCCGGCGAACACCATGGCACCGGCCCCCGCAGCCCGCGCCGCGGCACCCGGGCGCACCTGCGGGCCCGGCCCGAGGAGCAGCCGCCTCACGCCGCCCGGCAGCCGTCGCAACGCCCGCTCCAGGGGTGCGCGGGGGCAGCCGTAGGCCTTCCACACGCCACTACCCGCGGCCGCCGCGGTGACCAGCGGTACGCACGCCGCCGCCCACGCCCACGAGGGCCGCAGCGCACCGCCGTCCGCGTACGCGGCGGCGCCGGATCCGACGGCGAGGTAGCCGAGGACGATGCCCGCCCAGGTGGTGCGGGGTGGGAGGAGCGGCCCGCCGCCGCCCCCGTCGGTCGCGTCCCGGGCCGCCCGGTGCACCAGCAGCGCGGGCAGCGCGATCAGCAGCAGCGGGGTCACGCCGACAGGCGCGGGTACCTCCGTGAGGGTTTCGGTGCGGATCAGTTCGGCGCCGTGCGCCAGCAGCCACAGCGCGGCGGCGACGTGCAGCGCGCCGCCGGGTCCGCTGTCCGGATACGGCGAGCTGATCCACAGCGCGACGACGACCACGGCGAACGAGCCGAGGCCGAGCCCCGCCGCGACCGCACCACCCACGAAGCCGGCTCCCAAGCCGGGTGAGCGGTCCCGCAGGCGGGTGCGAAGGCGTGAGAGCGGTGGACGTCGGCGGGTCGTCTGGATCACGGCTTCCATGCTCCCAACGACACACGCTTTACCGGCGCAACAGGCGAACCTCCGCCGTGTCACTCAATATACGATTATGTTCCTATTCACACCGGGGGACGCATCATGACGAAGAGTCATGCGAACCCGCTGCCATCCCCCACGGAGGGCCGGCGCTCCGGCACGGCCGCCTCCCTGACGCGGGATCAGGCCGCCGACAAGGCGGACACCGCCCTGACACCCGCTCAGGCCTTCGACATCCTGTACGCGTTCTGCGCCCCCGCCCTCGTACGGCAGGCCTATCTGCTCACCGGCCGGCACGAGCGGGCGCGCAAGTCCGTGGAACGGGCCTTCCAACTGGCCTGGCAGCGCTGGCCGGAGGTGGCCCACGACCGGGACCCGGCGGGCTGGGTGCGGGCGGTGGCGTACGAGTGCGCGCTGTCCCCCTGGCACCTCTTCCGCCGGCGCGGTCACGTCCCCGACCCGCCGTCCGACCCCGCGGACCGCGCGCTGCACCGCGCCCTGCTGCTGCTCCCGCCGTCGTACCGCCGCACCCTGGTGCTCTACGACGGTGTCGGCCTCGGCCTGCCCGAGACGGCGGCGGAGACGGAGGCGAGCACCCCGGCCGCGGCGAACCGGCTGATGCACGCGCGCGAGGCGCTCGCCGCGCGCCTGCCGGAGCTGTCCGATCCGGCGGAGCTGCACCGGCGGCTGGTCCGCCTGGCCTCGGCGAAACGCCTCGGGGCGGGCGAGCCGGCGGGCGTGCGCACGGCCGGGGAACGCCGGACCCGGTTCTGGACCCGGTCCGCCATCGCCTTCACCGCCGCCATCATCGGCGCGACGACGCTCACCCTGCGCACCGCCCCCATGCACTACCTGGCCCCGGTGTCCCCGGGGCACTCGGTCCAGGGGCTGCCGGTGCAGGGCATGCTCGGCCCGCTCTCGCCGGAGGCGCTCGCGCTGCGCGCCGAGCTGAGGAAGGAGGCGGCGGGCGGGCCGCAGCGGCTGGCACCGGAACCCAGATGACTCGGCCGGGCCGCCGACCGGCTGGTCCGCTCCCGGAAACGCCGGTGTGCCTGCGCGGATGACGCCGGTGCGCCCCCGCAAACGCCGGTGGGCCCGCCCCCGTCTGGGGGTGGGCCCACCGGACCGGCTCGGAGAGCTCGGCCGCCGAGGGCGGCCGTGTGCAGCCGCCCGGGGCGGCCGGTGCTCAGCTGCCGAGGATGGCGCGAGCCAGCTTGGCCGTCTCGGTCGGGGTCTTGCCGACCTTGACGCCCGCGGCCTCCAGGGCCTCCTTCTTCGCCTGGGCGGTACCGGAGGAACCCGAGACGATGGCGCCCG